>JAURVW010000767.1 GCA_030655275.1 Solirubrobacteraceae bacterium | reverse complement strand
TGTTCAGAGATCCGATCGCCGTCCTTTCTACCGTTAGGGCATGACCGGAGTGCCTGAACCCCAGGGCGGTTGGCTCGAGGCTGGGACGGCCGTCACGCTCGACAACTGCGAGCGCGAGGCGATCCACCTCCCGGGCCACGTGCAGGCGCACGGCGCGATCCTGATCCTCGATGCGGCCGACGACCATCGGGTGCTGCAGGTCTCCGAGAACGTCCCCGCCTTGCTTCGCAACGGCACGGTCGACGGCGACCGCCGCAGCGACGACACCGATGCCGGCGACCACGGAGCGCACGCGCTGCTCGGACGATACCTCGCCGAGGTCGTCGGCGCCGAGGCCGCCGCCGCCATGCTCGAACTCCCGGTCGACGGCCCGTCGGTCCGTCCGGAGCTGATCACCGCGGCCGGCGTCACCCTGGCCGCGCAGGCCTTCATCCCGGCCCCGGGGCTCCTCGGCATCGAGCTCGAACCCGCTCCGCCCATCCCGGTCACCGCCACGATCACCCGGTACTCCTCGCGGGTCGCCTCCATGCTCACGACAGCCCAGGATGAGGACGAGTGCGTGCGGGTCGCCGTCGAGCTCCTGCGCCAGGCGACGGGCTTCGACCGCGTCTGGGCCTATCGCTTCGAGCCGGACGACCACGGCGTCGTGGTCGCCGAGGAACGCGACGAGCGGCTCACGTCGTGGCTCGGCCTCCACTTCCCCAAGACCGACATCCCGCCGCAGGCACGGGCCATGTACGTCGCGCGCGGGCTCCGATTGATCGGCGACTCGGGCACGGGCGACGTGCCCCTGGTGCCGGAGCTCAACCCGCGCACGGGCGAGCGCACCGATCTCACCGCCACCGATCTTCGCGGCGTCTCCCCGATGCACATCCGGTACCTGCGCAACATGGGCGTGCGCACGTCGATGTCGGTGCCGATCGTGACCGACGGCCGCCTCTGGGGTCTGCTCTCCGCGCACCACTACGCCGGCGCCCATCCCGTCTCGGTGCTCGTGCGCGGCCAGTGCGAGACGCTCGGGCTGCTCACCTCGATGCAGCTCGCCGCCATCCGCCGCACCCGCGCGGCCGATGCGGAGGCCGAGGCCCAGCGGCATCTGCGCGACCTCGCCACCCAGTTCGGCGGCGCCTCGTCGGCGACCGACGGGCTCCTCGCCGACCCCGACGCCCTCCTCGCCGCCTGCGGCGCCGACGGCGTGATCGTCTCCCTCGGCGACGGCATCCACACGCACGGTTCGGTCCCCGCAGCCGTCGACGTCGAGTCGCTGCTGCGTGCGCTGCACCGGCGCACCGACCAGGAATTCGCCGACGGGGAGCTCGTCGCCTCCGACAGCATCGCCGAGATCGACGAGTCGCTGGCGACCCTCGCGCCCGAGGTGGCGGGCGTCCTCGCGATCCGGCTCTCCGAGCGCCACGAGCACTGGGTCGTGTGGACCCGTCGCGAGCAGATCGAGCGCTTCACGTGGGCGAACCGCGACGGCGGCCTCGTGCGTCGCGACCCGGACGGAACGCTCGAACTCGGAGCGCGGGAGTCGTTCGAGCGCTGGGCGGAGACCGTCGCTGGGCGCAGTGCGCCGTGGAGCGAGGCCGATGTCGAGGCCGCCCGCGAGGTGCGCGCCGCGATCGGTACCTACGCCTTCCGGCACGCCCTCCAGGTGAGCGAACGCGCCGCCGAGCTCGCCCGCGTGAACGAGGAGCTCGACGCGTTCGCCTACTCGGCCGCGCACGACCTCCGTCAGCCGGTGCGCGCCATCGCGATGCGCGCCTCGTTCCTGGTCGAGGACCTCACCGACCGGGCCCTGCCCGACGAGCTCGAGTCGCTGCACTCGATCACGCGCCTCACCGATCACATGGGTTCGCTCGTCGACTCGCTGCTGGAGTACGCGAAGCTCGACTATGCCGCCCACCAACCCCGTCGAGTGCACCTCGGCGACGTGCTCGGCGACGTGAAGGAGCTGCTCGCGGGCGTCGCCGACACCGCCACCATCACGCACGACGCCGCCGCCGTCGAGGCCGATCCGGAGGCGCTGCGCCAGGTGCTCTTCAACCTCGTGTGGAACGCGATCAAGTACAACGAGCGCCAGCCGGTGATCCACGTGGGAGCGACGAAGCTCTCGGCGCTACCGCCGGAGGCGAGAGCGCACGCGACCATCAGTGCCGACCACGATCACGACCCTGACCTCGTGTTTGTGCGCGACAACGGCATCGGCATTCCCGAAGACCATCTCGAGACGATCTTCGGCCTGTTCCGGCGGCTGCACGGTACCGACGACTTCGGTGGCGGCTCCGGCGCGGGGCTCGCGCTGTGCCGGCGACTCGTGCAGCGCAGCGGCGGTGCGATCTGGGCGACCTCCGTGGTCGGCGAGGGGTCGACGTTCTACCTGTCGACCACGGGAACCTCCGCGGCGGCGTAGCTCAGAGGAGGTCGGGGGCGTCCTTGACGACCGTCAGGCAGCGGGCGACCGAGGCCTTGAAGTCGTCGATCGACGCGCCCTTGGTCTCGAAACGATCGACGCCCGCCTCCAGGGCGCGCTCGGAGACGTCGGGATCGGTCGAGCCGGAGAACATCGCGATCTTGGCCTCGTCGCCTCCCGGAAACGTGCGCAGCTGACGCACGAGTTCGATGCCGTCGACGCCGGGCAGGTTGCAGTCGACGAACAGCATCGACAGCTCGTCGGCGCCGCCCGTGCGAAACGCCGCGATGACCTGCTCAGCACTCTGCCAGCGACTGATCTCGTGATCAGGGCCGAGGACGCGGCACAGGGCCACGAAGTCCTCCCGGTTGTCCTCGACGATGCCGAATCTCATGGCCCCCACGAAACCAGTTCGACCTTACGCGGGCGGTGAACAATTTCGCGCAAGCAGGGGCGGGCCGTGAGCACGCCTGGTCAGGTCCGGGTCAGGTCCGTGGGCGCCGTCGCAGGTCGTCGCCGTGCTCGTCCCAGTCGATGAGGCCGGAGCGGGAGAACGCCTCGAGCCACCCGGTCATGGGCC
>JAURVW010000763.1 GCA_030655275.1 Solirubrobacteraceae bacterium | reverse complement strand
TCTCGCGGCGAGCTACTTCAACAACGCCACGCTCGCCGGCAGCCCGGCCCTGACGCGCACCGAAGCCGTGAACTTCGACTGGGGCACGAACGCGCCCGCGCCGGGGATCGTCGCCGACAACTTCTCGGTGCGCTGGAGCGGCAGCGTCGGCGCGCTGGCGGGCGGCACCTACCGCTTCCAGACCTACTCCGACGACGGCGTGCGCGTGTGGATCAACGGCATGCTGGTGATCGACAACTGGACCGACCACAGCGCGGTCGCCAACACCAGCGGCACGATCACGCTCGCCCCCGGCCAACGGGTCAGCGTGCGGATGGAGTACTACGAGCGCATCCGCGGCGCGGTGGCCCAATTGCGCTGGCTCCCGCCCGGCGGCGGCATCTACACCGTGATCCCGGCCGAACGATTGGCGCCCGACTGACGCAAGCGGCGCGTTTCGCCACGCGTCGGTCGGCGCCACCCCGGGATTAACCATCCCAGTTAACATTCGCGATTCGCCTCGAACCAGCCCTTGGCTCATGAGTGACGATTCGCCGAAGTCGGACCCTGTCGTTCCCGCCGCGTCGCAAGGCCTGCTGAGCGCTGCCGCGCGCAACGATCGGCGGCTCTTCGACAGCCTGAACGAAGGCGTCTGGGAGCGCGACCTCGCCACCGACGAGGTCTGGTACTCGCCGCGCTACAAATCCCTGCTCGGTTTCGACGAGCGCGAGCTGCCGAACCTGATCGAAGCGGTGCGCGAGCGCATTCATCCCGACGACCTGCTGCGCGTGCAGACCGCCTACGACCAGGCGCGGCAGAGCCTCGGCGTCGGCGAGTGCATCGCCCGCATCCGCGTCAAGGACGGCAGTTACCGCTCGTTTCGTGGCCGGTTCCGGGTCTGGCCCGACGCCGCCGGCCAGGCCGCGACGCTCGTCGGCGCGCTCTACGACGTGCACGACCAGGTGCTCGCGACCGAGGCCCTGAAGGCCCAGCAGACCGTGCTCGAGCAGCGCGTGCGCGAACGCACCCGGCACCTCGCGACGGCGCTGCAGCAGGCCGAGGCCGAGCGCCGCG
>JAURVW010000758.1 GCA_030655275.1 Solirubrobacteraceae bacterium | reverse complement strand
GTATTGGCGGTAGACCTTCTTCTTCATGAACACGTCGAACAGGTCGGGATCGATGTGGCCATTCTTGTTGAAGCGCACCATGATCTCCAGCGCTTTCGACAGCTTCATGCCCGACTTGTAGGGCCGGTCGTGTGCGGTCAGTGCCTCGAAGATGTCGGCGATGCCGAGCATGCGCACGGTGCGGGTGACGCCGCCGGCGCCGGGGAGCAGACCGAGCTGCACCTCCGGGAGGCCGAGCTTCACGCGCGCGTCGTCGACGGCGATGCGGTGATGGGTGGCGAGGGTGAGCTCGAGCCCGCCGCCGAGCGCCGCGCCGTTGATCGCCGAGACGACCGGCCGGCCGAGCGTCTCGAGCCGACGGAGCTGCGCCTTGACGTGCGTCATGCCCTCGTCGAACTGCGCGGCGTCCTCGGGACGAACCGCGCGCAGGAGGTTGAGGTCGCCGCCGGCGAAGAAGGTCTTCTTGGCGGAGGTGATCACCACGCCCGTGATCGATTCCTTCTCGGCCTCGAGGCGGTCCAGGGTCGACTCCATCGAGTCGACGTAGCCCGCGTTCATCGTGTTGGCGGACTGGCCGGGGGCGTCGAGCGTGAGGACGACGATGCCGTCGTCGCCCTGGTCCCAGGTGATGCTGCTGTTCTCGGACATGTGCGTCAGACCCGCTCGATCACGGTCGCGATTCCCATACCGGCGCCGACGCAGAGCGTCGCGAGGCCGTAACGGCCGCCGGTGCGTTCCAGTTCGTCGACGAGCGTCCCGAGGATCATCCCGCCGGTCGCGCCGAGCGGATGGCCCATGGCGATGGCGCCGCCGTTCACGTTGACCTTCTCCAGGTCGAGGTCGAGGTCGCGCACGAAGCGCAGCACGACGGCCGCGAAGGCCTCGTTGATCTCGATCAGGTCGAGGTCCTCGGGCTTCAGGCCCGCCTTCTCGAGCGCCTTGCGGCTGGCCGGGGCCGGGCCGGTGAGCATGATCGTCGGGTCGGCTCCGGAGACGGCCGTCGCGATGATGCGCGCGCGGGGCCGCAGACCGAGTTCCTCGCCGATCTTCGCGTTGCCGATGGTGAGCAGTGAGGCGCCGTCGACGATGCCGGACGAATTGCCGCCGGTGTGGACGTGGTCGATCTTCTCGATCCAGTGGTACTTCTGGAGCGCGACGGCGTCGAAGCCGCCCATCTCGCCGATCACGTCGAACGCGGGGCGCAGGCCGCCGAGCGTCTCGACCGTGGTGCCGGGGCGCACGTGCTCCTCGTGGTCGAGGATGGTCTGGCCGGCGAGGTCGAGCACGGGCACGACGGACTTGGCGAAGCGGCCCTCGGCCTGCGCGGCGACGGAGCGCTCCTGGGAGCGGGCGGCGTAGGCGTCGACGTCCTCGCGACTGAAGCGCTCGACCGTCGCGATGAGGTCGGCGCCGATGCCCTGCGGCACGAAGGAGGTGGCGAAGTTGGTCTCGGGGTCCATGGCCCAGGCGCCGCCGTCGGAGCCCATCGGCACGCGCGACATCGACTCGACGCCGCCCGCGAACACGAGGTCCTCCCAGCCGGAGGCGACCTTCTGCGCCGCGATGTTGACGGCCTCGAGGCCGGAGGCGCAGAAGCGGTTGAGCTGGACGCCGGCGACGGTGTCCGGCAGGCCGGCCTTGATCGCGGCGGTCTTGGCGATGTCCATGCCCTGGTCACCGACCGGCGAGACGCACCCGAGCACGACGTCGTCGATGCGCGAGGGGTCGAAGCCCGCGTGGCGGCCGAGCGTCTCCTCGATCAGGCCGACGACGAGGTCGACGGGTTTGGTCCCGTGCAGGGCGCCGTTGGGGCGCCCCTTGCCGCGTGGCGTGCGCACGGCTTCGTAGATCAGGGCCTCGGGTTGACTCATCTGGTGCTGTGCTCCTTGGAAACCGAACAGGCGTGCGGCACCTTACCGAACAGTTGCTCGGTTTGTCGAGTTCCCCCTCAAACGCCCGAGTCAACTGAGCATCCACGTCCGTATGGTGGTACGGAAATGGTCGCGAACGGACCTCGTCCCTGCCATACTTCCGCGCTCGCGTGTCCCGCGCGACCGTCCGGGCGCGCACGCCCGAGGTTCCCCATGTCCCGAGTCCTGTCCCAGGCGTCGGCGTCGCCGAGCGTGATCGTCAACGATCTCCGCGGCATTCGCGAACACGCCCCCACTACGCCCGTCCTACTCGACGAAACCGGTCGGCGCGCTCGGAGACTCACGCGCATGGGCA
>JAURVW010000754.1 GCA_030655275.1 Solirubrobacteraceae bacterium | reverse complement strand
CAGAACTGCAGCGGGGCGGAGGCCGGCTATGTGAACGCCAGCCAGAGCGGGCAGACGCTGACCTACGCGCTGGGGGTGTGTGTGAACCGGGGCGACAACAACACGGCCAACAACAACGCGAGCATCCGGATCCTGACGGGGCGGGTGGCCACGGAGGCTGGGGTGAACGACGACCAGAGCAGGCTGCTGGTGAACTCGAGCTTCACGTACACGCAGGACAACGGGACGGCGACGCTGGGCGGCTCTGAGGAGTACACGGTGGTGCGGCCGGTGCTTGCGGTGAGCATGCGCAACACGTCGACGCGGGATGTGGACGCGGGCGACCTGGTGAGCTACGAGATCGTGGTGTCGCACAGCGGCAGCTCGACGGCGTCGGCCTTTGACGTGAGCGTGGCGGCGGCGGTGCCGGCGGACCTGGTGATTGTGGAGGTGTCGGCTGGCGGGGCGGTGGCGGCTGGTTGGGCGGTGGCGAGCAGCGAGCGTGGTGTGCAGTTTGTTGTGGGCGAGCTGCGCCGGGATGCGCCGGCCGAGATGCGGACGCTGACGTTTGTTGCGGCGGTGCAGGACACGATCCGGCCGGCGCAGCAGGGCGTGGTGGCCAACGTGACGGTGCAGTACGACAGCAACGCCGGGACGACGGCCGGGCTGTATGCGGGCCGGGCCAACAGCACGGCGTCGGAGTCGGAGGCGCTGGTGGTAGGAGAGCCGACGTTCTTGACGGCGACTCTGAACACGAGCATCGGCTCGACGGAAGGCCGGGAGGTGACGATTGGCGAGCTGATTGTGCTGGAGACGGCGGTGAGCATGATTGAGGGCACGTCGGAGGTGACGGTGGTGCTGACGCTGCCGGGCAGCAGCAGCGAGAGCCTGATGGCCTTGGTGTGGTCTGCGGTGAAGTTTGGCAGCGGGCAGAACTGCAGCGGGGCGGAGGCCGGCTATGTGAACGCCAGCCAGAGCGGGCAGACGCTGACCTACGCGCTGGGGGTGTGCGTGAACCGGGGCAACAACAACACGGCCAACAGCAACGCGAGCATCCGGATCCTGACGGGGCTGGTGGCCACGGAGGCTGGGGTGAACGACGACCAGAGCAGGCTGCAGGTGAACTCGAGCTTCACGTACACGCGGGACAACGGGACGGCGGCGCTGCCCGGGTCGGTGGAGTACACGGTGGTGCAGCCGGCGCTGGTGATTTCGGTGAGTGGCAGCCCGCTGACGGTGAAGGCTGGGTCGGTAGTGCGCTACGAGGTTGTGCTGGAGCATGTGAGCAGCTCGACGGCGGCGGCCTTTGACGTGAACGTGACGGCGG
>JAURVW010000751.1 GCA_030655275.1 Solirubrobacteraceae bacterium | reverse complement strand
CGGCGGCTACCTCGGGCTCGCCGCGGCACCCACGATCGCCGTGGCGTGTGCGGTCGCGATCGTCGGTGGGTTCGGCAACGGCTTCAACTGGATCGCGCTCGTGACGGCCGTGCAGGAGGCCACGCCCGATGATCGCCAGGGCCGGGCCGCGATCAACCTCGAGGCGATCGCGACGGTCGGTCCGGCCGTCGGCTTCCTCATCGGCGGCGCGTTGGCCGACGCGGCCTCACCGCGCCTGACGCTCCTGATCCCCGGGCTGCTCGCGCTGGCGATCCTCGCCTTCGCGACCGCCCTCGCCGTGGTGCGCCTGCGGACCCAGGCCGGCTCGGTGCTCGCCGGCTCGTGAGGGCCCCCGACGCGTCAGTCCAAACGCTCGTCGCAGGGGCCGTTGGTCGGCTCACTCGTGCCCCGCGCGTTGGCGCAGATGCCGGGGCCCACATCGGTCCAGGTCTTGTGATGGCGGCGCAGCCCACGGCGGTACGTGACCTCGAGCGTCTTGACCCTGAGCAGTCCTGGGCGACGCGGTTTCACCACCACGGTCACCACGGTGTCGGTGAACGGCGATGCACGCCGCGTGCTCATCCGGAACGCCCCGGGCCGAGCCATCGCCTCAGGACCCGGCGCATTCCGATCGAAGCGGTCGAGTGGCCACGAGGTGGCCGCGGCCGAGACGTCGGCTCGTCCGCGGGTCCAGACGTAGGTGCCGATCACCTCGAGGTCATCGTCGGTGGTGGCGTGCACCCCGGTGATCGTCGCGGGCGCGCCTCCGGGCATCGCGACGACATAGCTCGCCGCCTGAGGTTCGTCGACGACGCCCGGCCCCGACGATCCGCTCGTCCAGTCGGCTTTCACGAGCGGCCCTGGCAGTCCGCGAAGCCAGAAGAGCCCGGCGCCAAACAGCACCAAGACGGCGACGAGTCCGGCAATTCGGATCGTTCGCGGCGACCGGTGCGCCCTTGGCGTGGACGTGGGCGGAGCGACAGCGGCCGACATGGAAGGACCGTACGGCCGGCCGCCTCGATGCCACGCCTCCCGGGGGAGGACCGGTCTCCCCCGCCGGGGCTGGGTCTTCGGCTCGCCCGATCTCGCTCATCTCGAGGTTCCCAGGCTCCTCTGGGGCCGCATTCCACGGGGCCTGATCGCCTTCGAGCGGCCAGCGGTCGACCGCGACGAACGCGGCGCGGCCATCCGGGATCGCGGCGCCGCAACAGCGCATCCTCGTTGGCGCCTGACGCCGAGACGTCAGCCGGCGTCGGCGGCGGGCGTCTGTCCGTCGACCGTGTCGGTCGCTCGACCGGTGCGCTCGTCGGCGAGCTCGGCGATGCGGTCGACGACCTGCTCGATCGACAGCCCGGTCGTGTCGACGAGGACGGCGTCCTCGGCGGCCACGAGCGGCCCGGTCGTGCGGGTGCGGTCGCGCTCGTCGCGCTCGTTCTGCTGCGCGAGGATCTCCTCGACGCTCGCTCCGAGCTGCGCGGCGCGGCGCTCGGCCCGCTCGCGCGGATCGGCATCGAGATACACCTTGAGCTCGGCGTCCGGGACGACGCCGCGGCCGACATCGCGGCCCTCGGCCCCCCAGTCGCCCTCGGCCATGAGCGTGC
>JAURVW010000744.1 GCA_030655275.1 Solirubrobacteraceae bacterium | reverse complement strand
GTTCCCCCATACTGACCGATCTCAAGTGCAAACGCGCCGAGTGTCCCGCCAAACAGGCTGAACAACTGTGCCGTTCTTCGCCAGCCCCCTGTAGCAGACCTTCTTGTGTCGGAACAGGTTCTTGATCACACGGAACGGTGCTCGACCTTGGCCTGGTTGCTTGCCTTCAACTGTTCGGCTTGCTCGAGCAGCTGTGCCCATGGATGGGTCAGGTCCAACTGCCTCCGCTTGCCGGTTGCATCGCCACGTGTCAGTGCGGCCATTGCGCTTCCTCGCGCTTGTGCACGCCCCGGTAGCCGGCATCCCCGTGCGTCAGCCAAGGCTAGGTTCTTTTCGAGTCGTCACGCGCTCGTGGCGTGAGCCGCCGCATCGAGCCATATGGCTTCACGCCGTGCAGGGCTTGGACCGACTTTGCAGAATTTCCCTAGCCATCTCCATGGCCTGTTCACGTGACGCCGTAAGAAGTAGAGGGTAGCCCCAGAATTTGGCAAAAAGGACCGCAAATGCCTTGAAGCCCAGCCGTTTCGCCGAGTTGGGTTCGATCAGGATTGTTGCCAAAACCAGCCTTCGCAATTCAGCCTTGTGCTTCTTCATACAAAGTGCAGTGCGTTTCTTATCTTCCGGCGAGTGCTCATGGTCTTCGGCAGGTGCGGTATCGGTCAAGATTACGAAGGGCTCCCCGCGCTGCAAGTTGGCCTCGAATTCCTCGAAGTCCTTCTGGTGATCATGTCCGGGTGCTTGCGTCAGATTCATCCAGACGAGAGGGAAGTCAGAACTATTCATTAACATGGCTATTTCCTTTTCTTTTGAGGTGCCGCCAGGTGGTCGCAATAGCGAATACGCCGGGCAACGTGATGAAGAAAGCCGCTGAGAAGGCAATGTGCCAACCGTCACGCAGCCCGTCCGCGATCCCTCCGAGGGTGTTCAGCACGACAAGCAGGCTGCCGAAGACCAAAACAAACCACTGCGCCTTACGGGTTCCGATCAGTGCGACGAGCACCGTGACGATCCAACAACCATAGAACGCGGAAAACA
>JAURVW010000741.1 GCA_030655275.1 Solirubrobacteraceae bacterium | reverse complement strand
CTCGGCGCGGTGCTGCTGCTCCCACGCGGTGAGCACCTGCTCGCGACCGGCCTCGTGGAGGGCGAGCTCGACGAGTCGCTGGGAGTGGTCCTCGAGGACGACGGGGTTGCCGATGAGGCGGGAGAGGTCGGCGAGCACGCTCGTGGCCCCCTCACCGCCGAGGACGATCTCGATGAAGCGATCCTGGAGTTCGTCGGCGCGGCGCAGGAGCGAGAGCTGGCGGTCGAGCAGGACGCCGTGGATCGCCTCGGTCACCTCGACGAACCGCAGCTGGCGATGCAGGGCGATCACGGGCAGCTGGCAGGCGTCGGCGGCCTCGATGAGGGTGCGCGGGAGGGCGCGGTCGAAGGTCCAGCCGAGCTCGATCACGAGGCCGCTGGCCCCCTCCTTGGCGAGCGCCTCCACGAAGCGCTGCTGGCCCTTGGGATCCTTGCCGGCGCCGAACCCGGTCGAGAGCACGAGCTCGCCGCCGCGCAGGAGGTCCGACGGATCGGCGACGTCGAGGACGTGGACCCAGCGCACATGCCGCTCCAGGGCGGCCTTGCCGGCGACGACCTCGGGCAGACCGCGGCGTAGGGCCGGGAGTTCGAGGACCTCGGAGACCGTGACGCGACGTGCTTCGTCGACCAGTTCAGCGGACGGAGTCGCGGGCGTGAGCACGACCCCCAGTCTGACACGGCGCGGGGGCGTTCTGCACTACACAGCGTCAAACGGCGCAAATCGCGCCCGGAAGGCGCGGGCCCGGCGCAGCCCTCAGCGCGCGACGCGCTCCAGGACCGCTTCGACCTGGGGGATCACGCCGTTCCAGGTGTGGTCGTCGAGCACGAGCTGGCGGCCGGCCAGGCCCAGCGCTGCGCCGCTGGCGCGGTCGGCGACGAGCTCACCGATCGCCGTCGCCAGACCGGCCGGATCGTCGGCGACCCGTGCGTGCACGCGGTCCCGGGCGGCGATGCCCTCGAGCCCGACGGTCGTCGAGGCGACGGGGAGTCCGGAGCCCATCAGTACGAGCGACTTCATCTTGATCCCCGCGCCCTTCCAAACCGGCACCACGGCGGCCGAGGCGCTGGCGAGCAACGGGGCGAGGTCGGGGACGAAGCCGAGCACGTCGACCCCAGGGAGGTCGGCCGCGAGCGCGAGCAGTTCGTCGCCGGGGTTGCGACCGGCGACCTGCAGCCGCAGGCCGCGCTCGCCGAGCGGGCGCCAGCCCTCGCGCAGGAAGCGCAGCAGCCCGTCGACGTTGGCGTGGTACTGGTGGTCGCCGAGCCAGACCACGTGGGGCTCGGCGCGAGGCGGATCGGCGAGGAGCGCCGGGGTGTCGATCGCCGAACCGACCCAGTCGCAGGGATAGCCGTGATGCTCGCGGAACCGGGCGGCCTCGTCGGCGGAGGTCACGATCACGGCGTCGGCGGCCTGGCTCACGCGGTGCTCCCACGCTTTCACGAGCCGGAACGCGACGGCCTGCTGGACGCGCTGCGCTGCGGTCGGCGCCCCCGACCCGGACCAGTGGTTCGTCGAGTTCCACGAGGCCGCCATCACGTTCTGCATGTCGAGGACGGTCGGCACGAGGCCCTCGAGGTCCAGCGCGAAGGTGTGCGCGTGGTCGTCCATCAGGAGCGCTACGTCGAACGAGGGCGCGACTGCCTTGGCCCGCGCGGCGAGCGTGCGCGAGTACGCGGTCCACACCCACGGCGGCGTGCGCGTCGCCAGCGAGTAGGCCCAGCGGCCGGCGGCGTGGACCGGTCCGCCGGGCGCCGGGAAGTTGCTCGCGCCGAACACCTCGACGGGCGCGCCACCGAGCCGGTCGGAGAGCGCACCCACGAGCGAGAGCTCGGTGCCGCGGGCACGGAACTTCGCGAGCATGTGCACGTCGTGGCCGCGGCGGGCGAGGGCCTCGGCGATCCCGAGCAGACGCACCACGCCGCCGGCGTCGG
>JAURVW010000739.1 GCA_030655275.1 Solirubrobacteraceae bacterium | reverse complement strand
GGGCGGGTGGCCCAGTGCGCGGCGTCGATCTCGCCGAGCGGCGTCGACGGCGGGTCGCCCTGGAGGTACTCGGCCGCGATCGCGCCCCAGTTCGCGCGGGCGCCGAGCTCGCCGAGCACGGAGAAGACGAGCCCCTCCATGCGCCGCAGCAGCAGCGCCTCGGGCGGCACGGTCTGGCGGCGCATCATCGAGAAGAACTCCGATCGCGGCGAGCCGGTCTGCTCGAGCGTCTTGCGCACGAGCTCGGCGTCGATCGTCGTCTCGCCCTCCGGTCCCATGTACCAGTCGGTCGCGGCGATCATCTGCCTCAGCAGGAGGTCCTTGTCGAACTCGTCCGGCTTCGGGAGGTAACCGAGGTGGGCCATGGAGGCATGCACCTGTGCGGCGTCGCGCTCCTTGATCGCCTGCCCGAGCACGCGCTCACCCTCGAGGTACGCGGGCGACATGTGGCGCAGCAGACCGAAGTCGAGCGCGACGAGGCGGTTGTCGCTGTCGTACATCAGGTTCCCGGGGTGCGGGTCGCCGAGCGCGGTGTGCTCGTTCATCAGTACGCCGTAGAAGAAGCGGAAGATGAGCTCGCCGAAGCGGCTGCGCTCGGCGAGGTCGCCGTTCTTGCGCACGTCGTCGAAGGTGCGCGCGTCGACGAACTCGGTGGTGAGCACGCGACGGGTCGAGCGGCGGGTGTCGACCGTCGGGACGCGGATGTCCGGGTGGCCGCGCAGGGCGCGCTCGATCTGGCGGTGACGCTGGGACTCGAGCTCGTAGTCGACCTCCTCCTCGATCCGCTCGGTCAGCTCGCCCATGAGCGCCTTCACGTCGAGGCCGGGAGCCATCGAACGGATCAGCGGCGTGAGGAGCGATGCGTTGCGCAGGTCGGTGGAGACGGCCTCGGCGATGCCGGGGTACTGGATCTTGATCGCGACGACCTTGCCGTCGGTGGTGCGGCCCCGGTGCACCTGGCCGATCGAGGCGGCTGCGATGGCCTCGGGCTCGATCTCCTCGAAGAACTCGTCGGTGCGGCCGTCGAAGTCCTCGTCGATCATCTTGCGCAGGTCGGCGAAGGGCACGCGCTCGGACTGGTCGCGCAGGGCGGCGAGCTTCTCCTTGAACTCCGGGCGCGACTCCTCCGGGATCAGGTCGAAGTCGATCGTCGACAGCACCTGCCCGATCTTCATCGCGGCGCCCTTCATCGAGCCGAGCTGCTCGACGATCTGCTCCGCCGCCGACATCGCGCGGGCGTGCGTCTTGGCGTCGGCCTGCTCGTCGCCGCGGAACTGGTTCGCGACGCGGGTGCCGGCCCATTTCGCGCTCTGCCCCGCAACCATGCCGCCGAACTTGGCGGTGCGGGAGAAACGAGAGCGGGGGATGGGCACGGGCGGGATACGAAGCGGGGAGGGGTTTGGATCGTCGCAGGTCGCGGAGGCGGCGTGGCCGGGCGGTGCGCCAGCGTCGCGTCGGGCCATCGCGCGCGCCAGCCCGCGTAGGGTTTGGGCCATGCCCGCTGGCCCGCTGCTCGTCGTCGACGCGCCCTCGATCCTGTACCGCTCGTACTTCGCGATGCCGTCCGACATCGTCGGCTCCGACGGCAAGCCCGTCGGCGCGGTCCTGGGCTTCATCCGGTTCGTGATGACGGAGATCGACGCGTGCGTGGACCCGGGCGCCGGGATCGCCGGGCCGCGCGGCGTGGTGATCTGCTTCGGTGCCGAGGAGGCCAGCTACCGCGTGGAGCTCTTGCCGCAGTACCACGCGCACCGCGACCCGATGCCCGACGACCTTCGCCCGCAGTTCGAGCAGGCCGCCGAGGTGTGCGCGCTGCTGGGCTGGCGCGTGTCGCAGCACGAGACCCTGGAGGCCGACGACCTCCTCGGCGCCTACGCCAAGCTCGAGCATGCCGCCAAGTCGCCGTGCCGCCTGATCACGGGCGACCGCGACATCTTCCAGTGCGTCACCGCGAACGTGACCGTGCGCTTTCCGCAGGGTGCCGCGAAGGGCGTCGCCACCGTCACGCCCGCCGGCGTCGGTGACTGGGTCGGCTGCGCGCCGAGCCAGGTGCCCGAGCTCATCGCCCTGCGCGGCGACACCTCCGACGGGATCCCCGGCGCCGCCGGCATCGGCGCGAAGACCGCCGCGGCCCTCCTCGCCGAGTACCTCACCCTGGAGCGCGTGATCGCCAAGGCCGAGAAGATCGCCTCGGGGGAGGAGAAGCCGCTCAGCCCGCTCAGCCTCAAACGCGCACAGAGCATCGCCGGCTCCGCCGACGACCTTCGCACCTACCTCAAGGTCGCCCAGCTCCAGCCCGTCCCGGTCGACCGCCCGGCGGATCACGAGACCGACTGGGCGGGTGGCTCGAAGGCTGCGGCCGAACGCGGCATGAACCGCCTGGCCGAGGCGCTCGACCGGCGCGCTTGAGCGGGCGCGCCGCAGGGTCGCGAACTCCTGCCCTGGATGACCGGGCGAGGCCCGTCGTCGTGGGGAGAAATCGCTGCCGGAGGTTGACGGAACGGCGCGCTCACGCTCTACTTCCGTAGACCCTCTCTCCGAGGGGGCACGGCACATGCAGCGACGGTGTCGGCTGCGTGGTGTTTCGGAACGATGGGTTCGGCCACACACGCGGTCGGCGATGGAGCGAAGTGGAGCGGTCAGTCAGCTCCCGAGGTCCACCCGTGCCGTGTCCGCCATCCCGATCGCCTGTCCGCCTCACTCCGCATCGGAGGTGGATCTGATGGGTCGACTACCGGATCCGTCGTCCGAGGCCGGCGCCGTCCCGGACCCCGAGGCCGTGTCGGCACGGATCTTCGTATCGACCGAGGCGCTACTCGGCACCGGAGGCGTTTCCGCCGTAACGATGGAGCGCGTCGCCGACGCGACCGCGTTGACCGTCTCCCAGCTCAGAGGGCGATTCGCGAACGTCGAGTCGCTCGTGTTCGCCAGCGCGCTGCGGCTGGCCGGCGAACCGGTCATCCACGCTCCCCATCCGCTGAGGGTCGGCACCCTCGCGCTCTCCGAGACGGCCGAGTGGTTGGTCGACGCTCACCGGCGGTACGTGGACGAACGCCCATCGCGGTTCGCCGCCCTCCACGAACTCGGGGGCGCGGCGCTGTTCGGATTTCCGAGCCTCAGGCGACCGCTGGTCGAGCGCAACCGCCGCACCTGCGAAGCAATGTTCGCGCACCTGGGCGCCGCCTGGGACGTCGAGCGGGAGGAGGACCTGCGTCAGGTCGCGGCCACCATGCTCGGGACGTTCAACGGCATCGAGCTCTGTTTTCTCGACGACGCGAACGCAGGCACCCGCGATGCCGCGTACCGAGAGGCGGTCGCCGCGCTGGGCGCGTGGTTCACGACGCGGGGTTGATGGCTCCGTCGACGGGCTGGCCGAGGACGAACGACTCGATCGAGATGTCTGGCGACAGATGGTTGGAGGAGAGAAAGGCGATGACCTCTCGCCCGACGATCGCCTGGACGCCGGCGACGAGCCCCGGCTCGAGTGCGTCCTGGACGGCGGCCCGAGAACCGAGCACCTGGTCCGAGTACCCGGCGGTGACGAGGTTCGACTCCACCTTGGTCAGGACGTTCTCGAGAACGACATGGACATCATGCGCCCCGATGACCGTCCGGACCTTGACCGGTCCGCGTCCGCTGAACGTCGCCATCGTTCGCGCCACCAGACTCGAGACCTGGGCGGCGTGATCACCGCTGGGGCCCTCCGGGGGAAGCACTGGCTGGCTCATACGAGCCTCCTCAAGGCCCGATCGTTTCGACACGGGCGAAGGGGGTGGCTCGAGACTCCCACACCGGGCGTCGCCGGTGGGTGGATCGCCCGGCTGTGGACGGTCGACCGTCGGCGCGGGGCATTGGAGGGCCGCCTCGCCGCGCTCCGTCTCGGGAGCACTTGATCAGGAATCGAGAAGCCGGGTGCGCCGGCGACGTCTAGCGTCGGGATCGGCCGGCATCCCGCTGGCGTCCTACCTCGGAGATGTCCCATGTCGGAGAAGACGAAGAAGGTCACCGGTGACGAGAAGGCGGTCCTCGCCAAGATCGACTCCTGGCCGGCGCCCCAGGCCAAGATCGGCCGCCGCCTCCACGCGCTGATCCTCGACGCGGTGCCCGGCCTGAAGTCGAAGCTCTGGTACGGCGCGGCCGGATATGGCACGGGAGGTCCGACGCTCGTGTTCTTCCGGCTCGACGAGCGGTTCTCGTTCGGCCTGACCGAGAAGGCCAACGTGTCGATCGAGGACGGCGCCCCGGACCTGCTGATCGGATCGGCGTGGTACCTCACCGAACTCGACGCGCCGACCGAGGCCAGGATCGTCGAGATCGTGAAAAGGGCCGTCGCCTGACCGGCGCGTCGGGTGGGGCCTGGCTCGCCTGCAACAAGCGGCCCAACGCCGCTCCTCGGCGGGGTTAGCGTGGCCTTCAAGCCATGACGCAGACGTACGCCTCGACCAACGGAGATGTCGGCACGCTCGGCGGGCTCGGCCTCGACCGGGACTTCCGCAACACCGGGCGCCTCAGCATCGATCTCGCCCTCACGGGCGGGGAGGGGCCGGAGTTCGCGCCGCTCGAACGGATCCCCTCGCGCGCCGAACTGAACATGTGGTTCGCGTGGTCGCAGCTCGCGGTCAACGCGCATCTCGCCACCGAGCAGGACCACCTCGACGCCCGTCGGCTGCGTTGGGCCACGTGGCACGCGATCGAGGCGGTCCTCACCGACACGATCCCCCATGAGCGCGACCGGGCGGTGATCGACGAGCTGGCCTCCCGCCCGCCGCTCGTGCCGCAGCTCTTCGGCGCCGTGTGGGCCCACCCGACCATCGCCCAGGGGCTCTCGACGGTCGCTCGCGACGCCATCGACCTCCTCCGCGACCCGTTCCTCACGAGCCGTCTGCGCCGCTGCGCCGCCGACGACTGCGGCGTGCCGTTCGTCGACGTCTCGCGCCCCGGTCAGCGCCGTTGGTGCGAGGACGCCCGCTGCGGCGATCGCTTCCGCCAGCGCCGGGCCCGGCAGCGGCGGCGTGAAGCCGCCGCCATGGCTTAGACCCCTGACGGGGTCTCGCCGGCCTTACGGCTCGACCGTCAGCTCCGCGATCTGCGTCGCCGTGTCTTCGAACTCGACCTCGAAGATCCCGGTGAGGGTGGCGGGGAAGGCGACGGTCTTGGTCTCGCCGGCGGCGAGGTCGTACTTGCGGTCGTAGCCATGCACGTGGACCTCCTGGGCGGTGGCCGAGGTGACGCGGAAGCGCACGATGTTGCCCTCCTTGAACTTCAGCTTCGTCACGCTGCCGGCCTGCAGGAGCGGGGCGTTGGCCTCGGCCTCGGCGTCCGCACTGTCGGCGGCGTCGCCGGTCTCGCCGCCGCCGCCGATGGCCACGCCACCGGTCTGGTTCTGCGGGGTCGTCGCCTTCGCAGCGTCCTCGGCGGCCGAGGCACCCGCAGTCGCGGAGGGTTCCGGCTGGGCGCTCGGCGTCGGCGCGTTGGGGTCCTCGGTCGCTTCGGGTTCGGCGGTCTCGGTCGGCGAGGTCGACGCGATGCGGCCGTCGGTGCTGTCGCTGCCACTCAGGCCGATGGCCAGGGCGCCGAGCACGACGAGCACCACGATGCCGATCACCACGTAGAGGCCGATGCGGCCGGGGCCGTCGCCGCGGGCGGGCTCGTCCGAACCTCCGCCTCCACCGCCTCCGCCACCACCGGTGCGGCGCGGCGGGCGAGGCGGCTCGCCGGGGCCGCCGGGCGCGAGGGAGCGTGGGTCGCGCGGGCGGACTCCGGGAACCCGGTCGGACGACGGCGGAACCGTCGGCTGGACCTGCGTCGGCTGCTCGCTCGGGGTGGACATGCCGACGAGGGTAGTCCGGTCC
>JAURVW010000725.1 GCA_030655275.1 Solirubrobacteraceae bacterium | reverse complement strand
ATCATGATCGGCGTGATCATGAGCGTGAGGATCACCGAGGCCACGAGCAGGCCCGGACCGGTGAGCGGCACGACGAACTCGACGGATTTGCGCTGGGCAGCCGTGATGAGGTGGTCGTTGACCCACGGCGCGAGTACCAGGATCCCGATGAGCCCGTAGATGACGGACGGGACGGCGGCGAGCAGCCGGACGGCCGGCACGAGCACGCGCTCGATCGGCCGCGGGGCGAACTCGACGATGAAGACGGCGGTGAGGACGGAGAGGATCGTGCCGACCAGCACGGCGACGCCGGTGGTGAGGATCGTGCCCCAGATCACGGGCCAGGCCCGCAGGTGGTAGACGGCCTCGGTCGGCTTCGTGCCGGCGTCGATCATGGCGTCGAGCTGGCGGTCGGTCTCGCCGCCGGGCAGGAGCCAGAGCAGACCGTTGTGCTTGTACGTCGGCCACGCCGTGATGAACACGCCGATCACGATCGCGGCGATGATGAGGAGCACCAGCACGGCCGGCGTGCGGAGCAGGAGCTCCGCACGCCGGTCGCGGCGCTCGTCTGTGGTTGCGGACACCGGGTGGTGTGTCCGAGAGGAGCCGCTCTCCGCTTAGGAGAGCGGGACCCACTCCGTGGAGACGATCTTCTTCGCCTGCGGCGACGTCTTGATCCACGTGATGAACTTGGCGATCTCGCCGGTGGCCTTGCCGCGCGTGACCATCCAGAAGTTGCGGACGCCGCCGTACTCGCCGGTCTTCGCGTTCTGCAGGTTGCAGGTGACGCCGTTGTAGCCGAGCGTCTTGAGCTTCGACGCGAAGTCGAGCGAGACGTAGCCGATGGCGTTCGGGTCGGCCTCGACCGCAGCAGCCACGAGGCCGCTGGAGGCCTTGGCCGCAGCCGCGGAGGACTCGACGGCGGAGCCGAGGAAGATCTTCTGGAAGGCGTCCTTTGTGCCGGACGCGGCGGTGCGGGTGACGAGGTTGATCGTGCCCGTCCGGCCGGAGCCCGGGACGTCGGCCCAGTCGCGCACCTTGCCCGAGTAGATCGACTGGATCTGCGCGGTGGTGAGGTTCGTGAGCGTGTTGCCCGAGTTCACGACGACGCAGAGCGCGTCCTTGGCGATCGGGTTGAAGGTGATTCCGCCCGGGTCGCTCGACTTGTAGTCGCGGGAGGAGTTGCCGATCGACACGCGACCGCGGGCCACGTCGGAGATGCCGACGTCGGAGCCGCCCTGCGCCTGGCGGAAGATGACCTTGCCCTTGCCCGGACCCTTGAGGTAGGCCTGGATCAGCAGCGAGGAGAGCGGGGCGACGGACGTGGAACCGCTGAGGGTGATCGTCGTCTTCTTGGCGGCCGCAGCCGGCGCCGCGGGGGCGCCGAAGGCGAGCGCGCCTGCGGCCACGAAGGCCACGGACGTGGAGAGCTTACGCATCGGGATTGGGTGCTCCTGAAAGCATGGGTGGTGGGGGTGCCGCGGACAGGGCGTCCGGGCGGCGAGGCGGATCATGCGGGCCAGCCGAGGTGCCGGTGTTACCCCCGCGTCAACGCGCCGTGAAGCTGTTGTGAAGGGAACTGGTCGATCGCGTTCGCGCGGGTGATGATGCGGCGGCCCATGCCCGAGCAGGATGCCCCCACCCCTCTTTCGGACCCGGCGCAGCCGCACACGGAGGCCGTCGCTCCTGCGACCCACGAGCCGGCCGGGCAGCCCGATTCCGCCGACCCCACCGCCGTCGACCCGTCGACGCGCCTCGTCCTTGCGCGCCTGGCGTCCGGCACGAGCCGCCTCCTCGAACAGCCGTCGTCGGCGCGGGCCACGGGAGGCACGCTCACGAGCGCACGTACCCGCGCGGCCGACTTCGGCTCGATGTTCTTCCCGTCGGTCGGCGGTCCCGGCGGCCGGGGCATCGGTCGCCTGGAGC
>JAURVW010000721.1 GCA_030655275.1 Solirubrobacteraceae bacterium | reverse complement strand
CCGCGGGCAGGCCGTCGGCGAAGGTCGTCACCGCGCCGCTGGGCGTGACGCGGTTGAGGGATTGCGTGGTCGACACCCACACGTTGCCGTCGGTGCCCTGGGCGATGCCGGTGGCGTCGCCGCTCACCGTCGCGATCGTGTCCGCCGCGCCGCCGGGCGCGACGCGGCCGACCTGGCCCTCCGCCGAGGTGAACCAGGCCGTCGTGTCGCCCGTGCCGGCCACGATCCGTTCGGCGTGGACGGCGACGGAGGAGAAGGTGAGGTCGCCGCCGGGCGTGACGCGGCCGATCTCGGATCCGGCGGCCGTCGTGAACCAGACGTTGCCGTCCTGCCCCGTGGCGAGGTCGACGGGACGACGGCCGGCGGGGCCGGTCGCGAACTCGACGCTCTCGCCGGTCTTGTCGGAGCGGATGAGGAGCGGGCCGGACGGATCGGTCGACCACAGGTTGCCCGCCGCGTCGCCGGCCAGCTCGCGCGGGCTGGCGGTGCGCCCGAGGCCGGTGATCGGCCGCTCGGCGACCTGGCCGTCGGGGCGCACGGAGAGCAGCGAGCCCTTGTTCTGCGCGGTGATCCAGAGGCTGCCGTCGCTCGCCGCGGCGATGTCGGTCATGCCGGCGGCGGTGATGGAGGTGGGCACCTCCGTGACTCGGTCGGCCGCGCAGGCTGCCGCGGGCAGACCGGCAGCTGCGGCGGTGAGGAGGGCGAGCGGAAGGAGGGAGCGGAGGGTGGTGGCGCGCATGGTTGGTGGCGCGAGCTGGGGCGGCTCGCGGAGGGATCCTGCTTCTCAGGTCGGCACCGGGGCGGTGCTCCTGAAGGCCGCCGACGGTGCTTTCGGGCCGTCCGTCCAGGGGCGTGTCCACGGTCGACCGCGCGGTTGGCCCGCCGGCCATAGCCGGGTGTGCCCGGCCCGGCCTAGGGTCGGCCGATGGTCCGCAGCCTGTCGATGCCGAAGCCCAAGCCGATCGGCGCCCTGGTGGCCTCGATGGCGTCGCTCGCGCTGCTCGCCCCAGCGGCGCTGGGCGCGGCCGCGCCGTCGCCCGGAGGCACGTCGATCGGCGATCCGCTGTTTCCGACCCTCGGCAACACGGGCTACGACGCCCAGCACTACGACCTCGACCTCGCCTTCGGTGCGGCGCCCACCGATCCGGTCACGGGCAACGTGACGCTCCTGGCGACGGCGACCCGGTCGCTCTCGAGCTTCTCCCTCGACTACGCCGGCCCGGTCGCGGGCGTCGTCTTCGTGAACGGCCGTCCGGCCGACTACACGCTGACGGGCGAGAAGATCGTGATCACGCCGGGGCGTCCGCTCCTGAAGGGTCTGCCGTTCGTCGTGGCGCTGAAGGGCTTCGTCTCCTCGCCGAGGGCGTTCAACGCCGACGATCCGACCTCCGTCGCATTCATCGCCGGGCCGAGCGGCACCGCGATGCTCGGTCAGACGGCGTATGCCCATCATGCGTGGCCGAGCAACGACCACCCGAGCGACAAGGCCTCCTTCAGCTTCCAGCTCAGTGCCCCCGACGGTGAGACCGCCGTCGCCAACGGGCTGCTGGCCGGCAAGCGCTCGCGTGGCGGGCGCACCACCTGGAGCTACGTGCAGCGCCAGCCGATGGCGACGGAACTCACGCAGGTGGCGGTCGGCGACTACGACGTGATCGATCGCGGGCGCTACCGCGGCGTGCAGATCCGCGACGTGACCGTGCGCAGCGCAACGGCCACGCTGAGGCCGCAGCTCGAGGTCGAGAAGGCGCAACTCGACTGGTTGACCGACCGGCTCGGGCCGTATCCGTTCGACGTGTACGGCTCACTGGTGAGCGACCAGAACGTCGGCTTCGCGCTCGAGACGCAGACGCTCTCGTACTTCTCGACGAACCAGTTCGCCGCGACGAGACCCGAGGGGCGGTGGAAGCCCGTGATGCTCCACGAGCTCGCCCATCAGTGGCTCGGCAACAGCGTCGCGCCGAAGGAGTGGGCCGACATCTGGAACAGCGAGGGGCACGCCACGCTCTACGAGAACCTGTGGGCGGCGGAGAACGGCTACCTCCCCGACAGCGCCGGCTTCGACACGTTCGACGAGCTGATCCGCAGCATCTACGCCGATGGTGATCGGGCGCGGGCCGAGCTCGGTCCGGTCGGACGACCCAAGAGCGGTTCGGACGCCGACATCTTCAGCTCGCAGTCCTACGACGGCGGGATGCTCGTGCTCTACGCGCTGCGGCAGGAGATGGGCACCGAGGCCTTCGAGCGGCTCGAGCGGCGCTGGCCGACGAAGTACCGCGGTCGCTCGGCCGGCACCCGGGAGTACATCGCGCTGGCCTCCGAGGTCGCCGGACGTGACCTGCGCCCGTTCCTGGAGTCCTGGCTCTACGGCACCGCGACGCCGCCGATGCCCGGGCACCCGGACTGGACCATCGAGCCGGTGGCCTAGGGGTCGATGGACGATCTCGCCGCCCCGACGGCGGCGGCCGGGGGCGCCTCACAGCTGGCGCGCTTCCGGGCCTGACCGGGCGCGGCATCGTTTGTTCACCGGGTGCGGATTAGCGTGGATCCCATGACCAAGCCCGATTCCGACGACCCCAAGGCCGGCACCGGCGCCGAAGGCGACGCCTCGAACGACCTCAGGTACCCGTTCGAGCCCCGCAAGGACGACGAGACCCCGATGGGCGACACCGACCAGCACTCGAAGGTCGACCACCACCAGGATCCCGCCAAGGAGATCAAGCGCGGCGGCGCAGCCGACGAGACCTGATCCGCAGCCCGCGGGTGTGGTTCGTCCAGGGCGCTTCACCGAGCCTGAGAGGTCGCTGGGAATCCCGACGATCCGGCCCGCTCATGACCGATGATGGAGGTGCCGGGCATTCGCGTGCCCGGCGCTCCTTCCACCGATCGATGTCGAAACTCCGTGCCTGAACCGACCGCCGCGCTCCCGACCCGCGTCCTCGTCGTCGACGACGAGCCGCCGATCGTCGAAGTGATCTCGATGGCGCTGCGCTTTCAGGGCTTCGAGGTGTCGACCGCGGCCACGGGCAAGGAAGCGCTCGCGCAGGTCGAACGGGCCAAGCCGCACCTCATGGTGCTCGACGTCGGCCTGCCCGACATCGAGGGCTTCGACGTCGCCGACCGCCTCGGCTCGGGGCCGGGCCGCGTCCCGATCATCTTCCTCACCGCGCGCGACGCGACCGAGGACAAGCTCCGTGGCCTCACGACCGGCGACGACTACGTCACCAAACCCTTCAGCCTCGAGGAGCTCGTCGCCCGCATCCGCGCAGTGCTGCGACGCTCGATGGACGACCAGACCGCGGCGGTCCTGCGGTTCGACGACCTCGAGCTCGACGAGGACACCCACGAGGTGACCCGTGCGGGCGCCTCGATCGACCTCACCGCCACGGAGTTCCGCCTCCTGCGCTACCTGCTCACCAACCCCCGCCGCGTCCTCACCCGCCAGCAGATCCTCGACGAGGTGTGGGAGTACGACTTCGGCGGCGACGCCCGCGTGCTGGAGACCTACATCTCCTACCTGCGCAAGAAGCTCGACGCCCACGGGGCGCCGCTCATCACCACGGTGCGCGGCGTCGGTTACGCGCTGCGCGCCCCGAAGGCCTGACCCGTGGCCCTGCGCGGGAGGATGGGTCGCCGCCGGCGCGGCCGGTCGACCGACCCGGTCGACCTCGCCGACGGCCATTCGCCCGAGGCGGTGCTGCTGGGCGGCGTCGGTGAGTCGTCGCGCCTGGGTGCGGGGGCCGCGAGCCTCGGCGCCGCAGTGCAGGGGCGTTCGCTGCGCACGCGCCTCACCGCGGTGCTCGTGTCGCTCGCGGCGGTCGGCCTGATCGTGCTCGCCGCGATCACGTACGGATCGCAGAAGCAGTTCCTCGACCAACGCGTCGACGACCAGGTCGGCGCGGCGGTGCGGTTCGTCGCCCCGCAGGTGATCCGCAAGACCAAGGCCGCGCTCGACGACGGCTCGCTGAGGCCGTCCTCCGACGGCCTGTCCGCGACGGTCCAGTCCGGCGCGCTGGGCGGGGGCAATGGCGGCGGCCCGGGCGGTGGGCTCGGCGCGATCATCCGGCCCAAGGACGGCAACGGACCGCCGAAGGGCTCCGACGACCTTCCGCCGGGCACCTACGGCGAGCTGCGCACGACCACCGGTACGCAGGTCGGGCAGTCCGTGACCGTCGCCAACGTGAGCGACGACCAGCTCCCTGCACCGAACCTCCCGGACGACCTCGTCCCAGACGAGACGCTCACGGTTGACGCCGTCTCCGGCGACGGGAGGTACCGCGTGCGGACCGAGCTCAACCCGATGTCCCTCGCGGCCGACGGGTCGCCGACGATGACCGTCGCGGCGATCCCGCTCGCGGGCACCGAAGAACAGCTGCAACAGCTCGTGCTCGTCGACGCGATCGTGATCCTGGTGATCCTCGGCCTGCTCGGCCTCGCCGCCTCCAAGCTCGTGAGCGTCGAACTCTCGCCGCTGCGCCACATCGCCACCGATGCCGATGCGATCGCGGCCGGCGAACTCGACCGCCGCGTGGCCGAGGCGGCGCCCGGCACCGAGGTCGGCCGGCTGGGGGTCGCGCTCAACGCGATGCTCGGGCGGATCGAGGAGTCGTTCGCCGAACGTCAGGCCAGTGAGGACAGGCTTCGTCGGTTCCTGTCGGATGCCTCCCACGAGCTCCGTACTCCGCTGGCCTCGATCCGCGGCTACGCGGAGCTGCAGCGCACCGGCATGATCGCCACCGACGAAGAGCGGATGGTCGCCGTATCGCGCATCGAGGAGCAGGCGGCCCGCATGGGCACCCTCGTCGAGGACCTCCTGGCTCTCGCCCGCCTCGATGAGGAGCGGGCGCCCGCGACCGATCTCGTGGAGCTGGCGATGCTCGCGCGCGACGCCGTCGCCGACGCGGGCTCACTGGACCCGACCCGCGAGCTGTCGCTGGAGGTCGAGGGCGACCCGCTCGTCCTCGGGCAGGAGGCCAAGCTGCGGCAGGTCCTCACCAACCTGCTCGGCAACGCGGTCGCGCACACGCCCGAGGGCACGCCGATCGCGGTCGCGGTGCACACGGAGGGCGACTTCGCGGTCGTCGACGTCGACGACACCGGCCTCGGCATCCCCGCCGAGGCGCGCACCAAGATCTTCGAGCGGTTCCACCGCGAGGCCGGCGGCAGCGCCCGCACTCGCGGCCCGGCCGGCGCCGGCCTCGGTCTGGCGGTCGTGCGCGGCATCGTCGAGGCCCACGGCGGAACGGTGGTGGTCAGCGACGCGCCCACCGGCGGCGCGCGCTTCCGCGTCCGACTGCCGCTCGTCGACACGACCGACGAGCCCGCCGAGTAGCAGCGGCCGGGGCCGGGCCCCGGGGGGGCGTCATTAACCCATGAGGTAGCCGTCCTGCTTCGTAGGCTCGGGCATCTTCGCGCCGGGCCAGATTCCCCGGCAGGCGGCAGCGGCGGTGCGCAGTTCGTCACCGTCGAGCATCACCTCGCGCTCCTCCAGGCCCTGGGAGAGCCAACGGAAGTAGAGCTTGAGATCGCCTTCGGCCGGGATGGGCCAGGCCTGCAGCCCGGTGGGCCATTCCCATTTCGACACAACACGTATTCCTCCGCGGCAGGATTCGCCTAGCGATGACGGGAATACCGCAGAGATGAAGCTTGTCGCGGTTCAAGTCAACGGGATGACCAAGTTGGTGCAGAGTCCGTCAACGCCGTCGAGCGCACCGACGCCAACGGTGCAGCCAACCCCGCCGCCCACGGGGCCTGTCGACGCGGCAAAGGACGGGGGCACACCTGGGGGCGCTTCCGTCCTTTTGACGCTGATTGTCGCCCTCGTGGGCGCCGGTACAGCCCAGGGGCTGGCCCATGTCGCAACGCTGTACCGGGAGCACCGCAAGGACGAGCGAGACGAAAATCGGCTGCAGCGCAAAGAGTTCGTCGAGGGCTTCGACCGATTGTCGCTGCTCGCTTCGACCTGCCTGGCTGAGCTCAAGGAACTCGGAGACGACCTGCTATGGGCCGATCTCGACGACCTGGAGCTAGCGATCCGCGGCCTGAAGCGGCGCACCGTCGAGATGCGGGCCGCAGTCGTCTCCTTCGAAGCGCGCACCACTCCCGGCAGCGAGACCCGCCAGCGCTTCGCCGACCTTGTCAACCTGCTGGGGATCACTGTCGCGGCAGCGCCAGACGTCGTCACTCAGGGGGCACGAAAGGACTATTCAATGCTGGTCAAGAAGCGGGCTGTCGACGTGGAAATTCTCCTTGGCGACGCGATAACGTCTGCCCACACAGAGCTAGCTGCAAACCGGCCACAACCGGGGGCCAAGTGGTGGCGCAGCGGCCCGGCTCAGAGCAGCACGACGGGCGCTTGATAGCAATCGTCTTCGATCCCTCATGTCGAAAGCTCGACCTCATGGCTCGGGACCGCCTACGGGCAGCAGGCCCGTTTGGGGTTCCCCCGGAGAGCGACACCGACCCCGAGCCGGAGCATTTCCCCACCGAGGAGCCTTCCTCTCCCACCGGCGTAGCGCAGCTTGTGACGCTCGTAGCGGTCCTCGTCGGGTAGACCCGAACCGGTGCGACGACGTGACTCTTGGAGGGTGAGCATCGAGGTGAGCGCGTCGCCGAAGTTCACGATTGCGGATCTTCCGTTCCATCGGTCCTCGCATGATCCGCCGAGCGTCGTCTCGGCGGTAGAGCCACTTTGGAGCGACGTCGAACAGGCGGTATTTCCGGTAATTACGGCTCTTGCCTGTGATGTCAATCCACCAGATCCCCGCTATTCGGTCGTCGGGGATCTCGAAAAACACTTCCACGGTCGTACCTGGTTCGATCTTCAACGGAAACGCGGGGGCTGGCTTGTCGGCGCTCTGCGGATATGGAGATGTCGCGAGCGTGTCCGTGGTCCATGTGCTGAGGCCGAGGAACTTGACCGTCAGCCGCCGATGACTGACATTCGACAGCTCGACCTGCGTGCCGTGCTGCATTCGGCTCCCCGCGTGCGTGAACCCAGGATTTACGCTGACATGCAGCCGGGGGCCGGTTTCGCCACCAGTCGCGTCCCGCGACGTAAGACGCCACTAGAGCCGTATAAACCGCAATGTAAGGCGTTGCGGCGGACGACACGCCCAGAGACTTGCAGCTGCAACGGACGTGCCTTACCAGCACAGCGCGTTGCGAAACGGTGCGGCGTAGCGAGGTAGGGTGGCCGCTCCGATGGCAGACGAACCCAAGACCAAACCTCGCGACGCCCCCGCGTCCGCACGGCAGAAAACATGCTTCGTAGTGTCTGAATTCGGCAAGACGCCAGAGCAGAGCGCCCGCACCAAACAGGTTCTGCGCCACCTGATCCAAAAAGTCCTAGAGCCGATGGGATACAGCGTCGTTCGCGCCGACGGTATCGACGACGAAGGCCTCATCACCCATCAGATCATTGAGCACTTGCTCGACGACGACCTGGTGATCGCCGACTTGACGAACCACAACGCGAACGTCTTCTACGAGGTCGCTGTGCGACATGCAGCGCGAAAGCCGATCGTCCACGTCATGACCCACGGTGAGCAGATCCCGTTCGACGTGGCGAACATGCGCACCGTCCACTACGCACTCAACGATCCAGACCTCCTGGAAGAGGCGCAGCACGAACTTCGACGCAAGGTCGAGACGATCGAGGAGGGCGGCTTCAAGGCCGCGCATAATCCGATCACCGCAGCTCGCGATGTCTCGCTCCTCAAGGAGAGCGACAAGCCCGAGCTTCAAGAAGCGGGGGCAATCCTCGAGGCGCTCGCCGACATTCGGTCCGATCTGCAGAGCTTCAATCGGCCCGGGAGTAGTTCTAAAGCGCGCGGCATTTCCAGCATGCTCCCTCGTGCCCAATCCATTTCTCGGTATGCGGCGGGGGCAGATCCCGCGCTCCTCGAGGTGTTCATGGTTTGGGCGATGCCGAGGGCCACCGAGCGGCAATTGCAGGTGGTATCGATGCTCGCCGAGGGGCCGCAGCCGGCCGACCGAATTGCGGCCAAGCTCGACACTTCCCCCGCCACGCTTTGGAAGGAGACGCGCCTCCTTCGGGAGCGGGGAATCGTGAGTGCCAGCGAAGGCGACACAAGCTGGACCCTCACTCTGAGACTTCGAACAGCACTGGAAACCGGCAACGCGGACATCATCAACGCGCTGGCGAAAGAGCTACGAGGCAAATAGCCTGCCGTTATTCGTCGACCCGCCGGCGAACCATCCGGTCGGCCGCGACCGCGTCATCCATCCACCTAATGATCTCCCGCTCCGTCGAGCATTCAGCGCAAACGGCGGCGTCCGCTTCCGGATCACCAATCCAGCCGTGGGGCGGGATGAGCACCGGGAGCAGCGACGGATCGTCGCCGCCGTCGCGGAGTTCGTCGAGATCAACGGGAGTGTCGCGGTTGCAGCGCGCATGATCCGATCGGCTCGCCGCTCCTCATGACGAAGCCCCCGCATGGTCGTCGCTTCGAGCACCCGTACAGCGGGCCGCACGCCGGTTGACCAGACCGCGTACTTCGACGCGAGCGCGTCGAGCACCTCGGTTGCCGGGTTCGGGTTGGCGCCAGCGACATGACCTTGAGGGGTCCGCGCCACAGTTGAACGACGACCACCCTGTGGGTCGGCGGTCCAGCGACGGCGTCCGGCGGGCTCACGCGGCCTGCACAAAGGACGAGGCCGGCAGCGTCGTTAGCTGCCCAGTCCAGGCGAGCCACGACGCCGACAACAACGCTGTTCGCCGTGAACTGCGCGTGCTCACTAAACGAGACTTCAACGTCGGCGCCGTAGCCCATGACGATTTCCCTGGGATCCGCGACGACGGCTTTGCCCACCGGCATGGCAGGGGTCGAGATGAGCGCCGCGCCTGCGAGGCGCTCAGCGCCGCCCGCCTGAAGATCCGGCTGAAGGAGCTCGCGCGAAAGAGACGAGGTATCCGTCGGCTTCTCGTGTGGCTTGGCGGGGATCGGTTCGTCGACCATGTGCACCTCCAAGTGCGTGGGGTAAGCACACGGGCAGGGCTACCAACGGTGGTAACGGAACGCCGCCCTTTGGAAAATGGGGTAACGCGTGGGAGTGGTGTCACGTCGGTCAGGCAGATCTGATCCAGGTCGCCTACCCGATCGGCCGTGGAACGTGTTTCAAATCCATGCGATCTCGCCGGTTCCGTCGGCGGACCGACGAGGTCGCCGATCGGCCGACGACGGCGCGGGCCGAATAGGAGTCTTCGTCCGACCCACGCACGCCGGCGGCGCACCCTTCCGGGTGCGCCGCCGTTTGTCGCGTGTTGCGCGCAGGCCCGGCGGCGTCCCACTCGGTCGCCGCCCAGCCCGGTTGTGTCCGCGCGGTCTCGGGAGTCGTTCTCGTCAGCAACCCACGTAGCTTCGGAGCTCCCGTCCGTCGGGTATCCAGTGGGGGCCGAAGTCCCCCTACCCGGCGGAGCGCAGGGCGTCGTCCATGCCCTGGCAGTCGTAGAGCCCGTCGACGCTCGACACCGCGGTGCAGGTCGAGGAGACGGCGTTCATCACGGTCTGTGATCCGGTGCGCGCGTCGCGGCCGCCCATGCCGCCGCCGTTCGTCATCACCCAGCGGATGTCGCCGGCGGCGACGCGGTCGGCGAACCAGTCGAGGGTGACCTCGCTCTCGCTTCCCGAGAAGCCGCCGATCCCGGCGACGTCGGCGCCCGAGCTCAGGATGGCCGGGGCGGCGCCGGACTGACCGGAGACGACGATCGTGCCGCCGCCGTTGGCCTTCACGTAGGCGAGTGCCTCGGTGACCGCGGTCTGGTTGCCGGAGAACATGCCGCCCGCGCCGCCCGCGCCACCTCGCGTCGT
>JAURVW010000719.1 GCA_030655275.1 Solirubrobacteraceae bacterium | reverse complement strand
GTGCCGGTGCCGGTGCCGCCATGCTCCTCATCGAACGGGAGACCGAAGATGTCGTTCTCGGAGAGGATCTTGCGGATCTCCCAGCCGTACTCGGACTTCTCGTCGAGCGCGGCGGCGCGCGGGGCCACCTGCTCCGTCGCGATCGCGCGCACCATGTCCCGCAGGTCGACGATCTCGTCGGGCAGGAGGTACGGGGCGATCGTGGCGAGGTCCGTCATGCCCTCAAGACTAGGGGAACCGGCGGGTACCCCGGAGTCCGTGACTGGGGTTACAAACCGCCGCCGCGAAGGACGTACGGGATGGTGCGGATGAGGATCTTGAGGTCGGTCCAGAAGGACCAGGTGGTCACGTAGAGGTAGTCGATCTTGACCATCTCGTGGAGCGGGATCTTGGCGGAGCCGAGGATCTGCCACTGGCCGGTCATGCCGGGGGTGAGCGCGAGCCGGCGGCGGTGCCAGCCGACGACCTGGGAGTCCTCGTCGACGACGAGGGGGCGCGGGCCGACGAGCGACATGTCGCCCTTGAAGACGTTGATGAGCTGCGGGAGCTCGTCGAGGGAGGTCTTGCGGAGGAGGCGTCCGACGCGCGTGACGCGTGGGTCGCCGGCGATCTTGAACAGGCCCTCGGTCTCGTTGTCGCCGCGGAGCTCATCCTTCTGCGACTCGGCGTCCGCGACCATCGTGCGGAACTTGAGGATCTGGAAGCGCTCGCCGTCGCGGCCGACGCGGGTCTGGCGGAAGAAGACGGAGCCGCGCGTGTCGAGCTTGATCGCGAGGGCGAAGGCGAAGAGCACCGGGGAGATGCAGAGCAGGCCGGTGCCGGAGACGGCGAGGTCGAGGCAGCGCTTGAGCAGCAGCGAGGAGCGGGACATGCGTAGGCGACGCATCGCGAGGAGCTGCATCCCGGAGAGATCGTCGAAGACGACGGACGAGCCGAGCACCTCGAAGATGCGCGGGACGAGGGTGACGTTGACGCCGACGGCCTTGATCGCGCGCACGACGTCGAGGATCTCGCTCTGGTCGACCTGCTCGGGAGCGACGATGACCCGCTCGATGCCACCTTCGGAGATGGCTCGCTCCAGACGCGGGATGAGCGCCTCGACCTGGCCGGGGACGAAGGAGATGCGGTCGACGACGTGGGCGCTCACGGCGTGCGTGGAGCCGAGCTTGACCTCGACGTCCTCCGCGGTCGCCTCGGCGCCGAGCACGAGGCAGCGCTCGACCGCGACGCGCGCGGTGACGATCGACCTGGCGGTGTACCGGAAGAGCAGCAGCGACAGGAACGAAGAGACCCAGAGGGCGAAGATGGTGGTGTTCGCGAGGTCGCCGAAGACGATCTGGTTGTCGAGGAAGCTCGAGACCAGCGCGATGACGGTCGCGACGTGGAAGAGCTGGGGCGCCTCGTCGAGGGTGGTCTTGCGCAGGAGCAGTTCGTCGCGGTCGTACAGGCCGATCGACTTGATCATCACCGTCAGGAGCGGGAGCGCCAGGAGGGCGGTCGCCCGCGGCGTCTGGCCGCCGACGATGGCGATCGAGAAGACGAGCGCGGTGACCATCGCGACCGCGTCTGAGACGGCGAGCGAACGGCGGTAGGTGCGGTCGCGCTGGCCGCTCGTCTGCGCATGACTGCGCTCGACGATCGGCCGCTCGGCAACGGCCTCCTGGGACGGGAGGGCGTGCGGGACCGGCGCAGGGAAGGGCTCGCCGTGATCGTTCACGGCACTACCGTCGGGGCGACGAGGAGAGAGCCCGAGTCGCAGAGCACGGCGACGGGCCCGATCGACGATCTCGGGGGTGGACAAGGCTTCTCGGTCGATGAGGGACACGATGCTCGCTCTCGAGCACCGGCTATGCAAGCTACGTCACAGATTGGGGTGACGCAACCGCTGTGGCACGGAAACCCGGGCGGCAGCAGAGTTGGTTGAGCCTGCCTCAATTGGCTCGATGCTACGGCAACGCACCGGTAACCCGGTGCCAGACCGACGTCACCGGCGAGCGATCGGCGCCCGACGCCCTCCGTGATGCCGCCGGCGCCGAGCGGGGGACGGCGGAGCGCCCAATTCCCCATCCCATGCCGCAGCCTCACGGTCGACTCGCGCAAGGTGGGCGGCGTATTCCCCCGCCGGGCCGGGAAACGGCGCGACCGTTGGCGCGTCCTTCGCACCGTGCTCCCGGGCCGTTCGATCCAGCCGCCATGCGGCGAACGTGACGATCGCCAGGACGAGCCAGGCGACGGACAGTGTTAGGGCAAGGGTCATCTGCCTATGGATCGGTGGACAGGGCCTCCCGAGGTATGCAATACAGAACGTAGCTGGACGCATGTCGTAAATGGACGCACCCACCGAGCCAGCGTGCCGACTCATCTAACAGTGCCCCCCCTCACGCGGAATGCGCCGGGGCACGCCTGCGCTGCGCCCGACTGCATGACCTCGATCGACACCACCCGCACCCCGCCCGCCGCGCTCGCCACCAGTTCGGGCGACCGTCCGGCCGTCGCCGAGGCCTCGTCGGCGCTGGGCCCCCGCGAGATCCCGCGCTCCATCGCCATCCTCGGTGAGCTCCCCGCTCCACTTCTCCTCCTCGTCGACGTCGCCGCGATCGTGCTCGACATCCGGATGCCGGGTGTCAACGGCGTGGAGCTCGCGCAGATCATCAAGGGGACCAAGAGATTTCGCGAGGTGCCGATCCTCTTCTT
>JAURVW010000717.1 GCA_030655275.1 Solirubrobacteraceae bacterium | reverse complement strand
CCTCGCTCTCGACCGACAACGTCTTCCGCGACGACAACGCCATTCACCAGCTCGCGACCGTCACCGGCAACGTGAAGAGCGGCTTCGTCGCCAACCTCACCATCGGGATCTGAACGGGGCGAGCCGCCGAGGACCCGATCCACCGGATCGATGGGTCGCAAGTTCATCTGGACGGCCCAGATGAACTCGCCACCCGCGGCTCAGGAAACCCGGGGCGCGGCGCTCGGCGACGGCTGGCCCGTCAGCGCCGCTTCGATCTCCGCGGCGCGGGCGAGGAAGATCTTGAACTCCTCCGCGTGTTCGAGGACGCGGTCGACGAACACGACGAGGTTGCCGTCCTCGAACTCGAAGGGGACGCCGCTCCTGGCAAACCACACGATGAAGCTCGGCTTGAAGAGTTGGCGGGCGCGGGTCGCATCCTCGCCGGAGGTGCGCAGGGAGAAGCGGTTGCCGAGCTCGACCGACTCGACCTTGAACTCCTCCACGCCCCGCAGCGTCTTTCCGCGCAGCTCGTCGCCGAGGAACTTCAGCCGGGAGAAGCGGTGCTCGTGAGCCGAGAGGAACCGCACCGTCGGAGCCGGCGTGCGCGAGACGACGACGGTGAAGTCGTTGTGGGACCGCTGCTTGTTGCCGTTCTTGTCGCGGGTCACGTCGGTGCTGCGGAAGATCAGCAGCTCCCGGCGTCCGTCGGTGGCAGCGCGCAGCACTTCCCGCTCGTCGCCCGATCGCAGGAGCGGCGTGACGGGCGCGGTCTCCGTCGTGAGGACCGGCTGGAGCCCGAGGTGGCGGAGCAGCAGCACCCACCACTCCTCCTTCGCGCGGCGATCGGCGAAGGCGAGCGCCGCGATGATCACGACGACCCACCCGAGCGGCACGACGTAGGGGGAGAGGAACGCGAGCGCGAGTGAGGCGATCAGGCCCGCCAGCGTCAGCGGCTGGACCAGGTTCTTCTTGAAGTAGGTGGTCCGCAGCCGGTTTCGCTCCTGCAGGAGCGGGTCCGAGAAGTTCGCGCGTGGGAGAGCCATGGCTACGCGGTCGGCGGCGGC
>JAURVW010000716.1 GCA_030655275.1 Solirubrobacteraceae bacterium | reverse complement strand
TAGAAGATCCTTCAAAATTGATTGTTCGCCTTAAAAAGCCGTTATTTTCACCAACAGAACCTTATGAATTGGATGGTCAAAGGGCAAATATGATTTATCCAACCGGCGCTGCCATGTTTGACGAAGAACTTTATATGTATTATGGCACAGCCAACAACAGTATTGCTGCCGCTTCGATAAATATGAAAGATCTTTTAAATAAATTAATGCTCACTAAAAACAGCAACAATCATTAAAGTTTAATTCAATTTTTTTAATTTTTTACAAATTCAATATAAAGATTACCGAAATCTGACTTTAATCAATAAAAAATAAATTTATATTGAGATTTATCATTGCCGACGTTGAAGATAAGTTTCAAATTTATGTTATTAAATAGGGGAATTATGATAGACGTTATTAAGCACGGGATAATTTTAGAAAAAACAGAGAATCTTTTTGAAAATTTTGGCATCAGAAATTCTGGGGCTTATCAAGAAGGCGAAACGGTTCATTTGTTTTATCAGGCGATGGGTGAAGACAGCACTTCATGTATTGGGTATTGTAAATTGGAAGGACCATTAAAAGTAGTTGAACGTTGGACGCGACCAATATTTTGTCCAGATAAAGACACAGAAATTGTTTCGTTTGAGGATCCTCGAATTGTTAAAATTTTAGACACGTATTATTTGTCATATTCTGCATTTGACGGTGTCAATGTTTTTGGTTCCTATGCCACTTCAAACGATTTGAAAATTTGGAAGCCAAAAGGTGTACTTACCCCTAAATTTACCATTGAGGAATATGGAACTTTTATGGAACATCTATTTGATAGAATTAGCGAGCAACATTTTCAGTTTTACTATCTTTTTATGCGCCAAAAACTTAAAGATTCATTAATTGAAAAAAAATATGTAACAGACCGAAGCGCCGTGTTTTTTCCAAAAAAAATTAAAGAAAGTTTTATTTTTTTACATGAATTGCATCCGTCCATACAGTTAGTGTGTTTTAAGGATTTGTCAAAACTGACGCCTGAATTTTGGGAAGAATATATTTTTAATTTGGAAAAGCATATTTTGATGGAACCTAAATATCAGCATGAAAATTTTCATGTGGGCGCAGGTGCTCCGCCAGTTGAAACAGAGCTGGGCTGGCTGCTGATATATCATTCAACTGAAATCACCCCAAAAGGATTTGTGTATCATGTTTGCGCAGCATTACTTGATCTTAAAGATCCTTCAAAATTGATTGCCCGTCTTAAAAAACCGTTATTTTCACCAACCGAACCTTATGAAACGAAAGGGTATGTAGAAAATGTGATTTTCCCGACCGGAACGGCGCAATTTAAAGATGATTTATATATATATTATGGCACTTCAGCCGCCAAACTAGCCGTTGCTTCCGTCAATTTGAAATCGTTGCTGGAAGCGCTTAAAAAAAATGCAAAGAAAAAGAAAACTCAATATCC
>JAURVW010000663.1 GCA_030655275.1 Solirubrobacteraceae bacterium | reverse complement strand
CGCCCCGAGCGCCGCTTGGGCTGACGGGTACTCGGGCGTCGACGTCCTGTCCGGGGAGTCGGACGTCGATCCCGAACGCTTGCCGGCAGGCCCGACCGGAGGGGAGGTGGTCGCTGTAGATGAGGCTGAAGGACGCAGGATGACCGGACCGGATCGCGACGGTCGTTTCGTAGGCGGCGACGGGGGTCACGAGCGTGTCGCGGGCTGCGCGGGTCGGCCGCGCCTTGCCGGCCTGGTCGAGCAGCGTCACGGTCGGAAGCCCGCGAAACCGGCACACGTGACCCGGCGAGGCCGCGACGCTGAAGTGGCCGAAGATCACGCCGGTCCCCGCCGACGAACCGGCCCAGCGCACCGCGGCACCGCATCCCTGCCCCGACGTCATGGCTGGGAACTCGGGCTCAGCGGGTTGCGTCGTCGACGTTGTGCGAGCGGCGGTCCGAGAGCCGCTGGAGCTTCCACAGCCCGTGAGGAACAACGCGGTCGCGATGGCAACGAAGGTGCGTACCGAGAGCAAGAACCGCAGTCTTACCGATCCGCCTGGCGGACTTGATCCGAGCCGAAGCCGGCCCGTTGACCGGCGCAGTGATCGTCGCTTCGCAGCGAGCGTTGATCTACAGGCCGGGGCCGGGTCCGCCGCCCCAGCGGGCTTTGCCCATGAGGGCGGCGATGATGACGATCACCACGATGATCGCGAAAAGGGTTTGAGCGGCAGTGACTGCGAGGACCATGCGGTGACTCCGGGATGATGGGCGGATAGCCGCCGGGCGGCGTGCGGGAGCGGGACCCGAGGTTCAGCCCGTGCGGCGTCGTGCCCAGCTCGGGCGTTCGGTGTGGTTCCAGACCGAGAACAGGGTGGCGAGTGAGACCGCGAACACGATGATGTCCGCGATCTGCCATCCGATGCCGTCATCGGGGATTGCGGTCCTGATCGCGACCGCGACGGCGAAGATCAGAAAGGTCAGGCCCGTGGCTGCGGGCCACGAGAAGCGTTGTGTGCGGGACCGCCCGCTCTCGGGATGGTGCGTGTCAGACGACATGCTCGCGACGGTACGGGGCAACCGTCACCCGGAAGCTAGACGAGCGGTTACGCGCCATGGGCCGCCACGGTCACCACCACCGGAGAGGCGGGCTCCAGGACGTCGATCGTCATCGGGCGGTCCTCGAGCCGCTCGGCGCGCGCGTCGTGCACCGCCAGCATCGCGAGGACGAGCTCGACGCCATCGCCCTGGAGCTCTTCGCGTTTGCCGATGAACTCGTCGACGTCACGGTGCATGGCACCTGGGGTGACCCCATCCAGGGCAAGGCATTCCTCGAAGCCGTCACGCGAGACCCCGACGCCCTGCGAACCGCGCTCAGGGCGAGATTTGGTGACATCGCGGAGCTGGACTGGCTCGGTGCCGACGACCATGTGCGCCGCACCGTGGCATTCGACGTCTACGAGATCGACGC
>JAURVW010000659.1 GCA_030655275.1 Solirubrobacteraceae bacterium | reverse complement strand
CGTCCCCTCGGCGGCACCTCAGCGCGGGCGGCGGCGCTTGGGCATCCGCACGGCGGCGGGCCGCGGCGCAAAGCCGAGCGCTGCGCGTGCCAATGCGTCGGCCTCGCCATTGCGGTGGCGCGGAATCCAGCTCAGCGTGGCGGCATCGAACAGCCGCAGCAGCGCGCGCGCCTCGTCGAACAGCGGCGCCAGGCGCGCAACCGGTGGCGCCGCCGCGTCGCCCAGCTGCGCCACCACGATGCTGTTGTCGGTGCGGGCGTGCACCGCGGTCGCGCCGAGCGATCGGGCCGTGTGCAACGCCACCATGAGCGCGCGCAGCTCGGCCTCGTTGTTGCAGCCGTGCCCCGGCGCCACCTGCGAACACACATGGCGCGTGCCGTCGGGTGCCACCAGCACCGCGCCCAAGCCCATGCGGCCGGGGTTCGGCACGGCGCTGCCGTCGCAGTCGATACGCCAGACATCGTCGCGTGGCGGCTTCATGCCAGCGGAAGGTCGAAGCGGGCCACCAGCGGCACGCCCTCAAGCGCGCCGCTGCTGGCGACCACGATCGCCCGGTGCGGCTGTCGACGCGGCGCAGCGGCCAGCGCGGCGGTCAGGCAGCGCACCGACGCCGCGTCGAGCGCGCCGGTGGGCTCGTCGAGCAGCACAAGGGGGTGGCTGGCGCTCAACGCCGCCGCCAGGTAGACCTTGCGGCGCGAGCCGGTCGACAACATGAAGAGCTTTTTGTCCCGATGCGGTGCGAGGCCGAAGCCTTCGACCAGCGCCTGCCACAGCGCCTCGTCCGCGGCGGCGTCGCCGGCATGCAGCGCGGCCTTGCATTCGGCCGGTGTGAGTGCGTGGAAGCGGTCGGTCGCCGGGTCACAGCAGAACACCCCGGCGCGGTAGGCGCGCGGGTCGGCGCCGAGGCTGACCTCGCCGAGCCGCAGCTGCCCTGTCGCCTGCAGCTCGCCCGCCAGCGCCCGCACGACAGTCGATTTGCCGCTGCCGGTATCGCCGTGCAGCAGCGTCACGCCCGCCGGTACATCGGCGGACCAGTCCGCGATCAGCGGCGGCCCGTCCGGGTACGCGAAGCGCAGGCGGTCGATGTGCAGGACGGGCATCACAGCATCCGGGAGATTTGCGCGGCGGCCTCAAGCAGCGGGGGCAGCATGGTGTCCTGCATCACCTTGGCGCTGGTGCGGTTGGCCTGGCCGCTGATGTTGAGCGCGGCCACGGCCCGGCCCCGGCGGTCGACGATCGGCGCTGCGATCGAGACCAACCCCTCTTCGAGCTCCTGGTTGACCAGGCACCAGCGCTGGCGCCGCGCCTGCGCGATCTTGCCGAGC
>JAURVW010000656.1 GCA_030655275.1 Solirubrobacteraceae bacterium | reverse complement strand
CCTCGGCACCCGAGGGCTCAGTGAGCGTCGCGTAGATCGAGACGTATTCGCCCTGGTCGACCGGCACGAGGTGCGGCACGAAAGTGACCTTCACGTCGGAGCCCGCGAGCGCGAGCTCCTGCTCGATCTCCGGCCGGTGGCGGTGACCGGTCGTCTTGTAGGCGCTGACGGAGTCGTTGATCGTGACGTAGCTCGTCGCGTGGCTCAGGCCGCGGCCGGCGCCCGAGACACCGGTCTTCGCGTCGATGATCACGTCGCGTAGCAGCCCGCCCGCGGCGAGCGGCCGCAGGCCGAGGATCGCTGCCGTCGGGAAGCAGCCAGGACCGGACACCAGGCTCGCGCCCGCGAGGTCGTCGCGGTAGAGCTCGGGCAGGCCGTAGACCGAGGAGCCCGTCATCTCGGGGTGCGGGTGCTCGCCGTACCAGGTCTCGTAGGTCGCAAGATCACGCAGGCGGAAGTCGGCTGAGAGGTCGATCACGCGCACACCGCGGTCGAGCAACGCCTTCACGACGGGCGCAGCCGCCGCATGCGGGTAGCCGACGATCGCGGCGTCGACCTCACCGGCGTGGCGTTCGATGTCGAGCTCCTCCAGCACGTTCTCCACCCGATGCTGCGGGTAGAGGTCGACCAGCCGCAGGCCCGCCTCGGCGCGCGCCGTGATCGGCCCGAGCCGGAATACCGGGTGCTCCTGGATGAGGCGTGCGGCGATCGCGCCGGCAAAGCCGGAGGCGCCCGCGACGAGGACCCGAGGCTCAGCCACGGGCCACCGCGCCGACCTGCGCCTGCAGCGTCTTGAGGATCTTGTTGCGCGCCGCGGTCGCCTCTTCCTCGGTGAGGGTGCGGTCCTCGGCGCGGAACGTGAGCCGCAGGGCGAGGGAGTGCTTGCCCTCATCGACGCCGGCGCCGCGGTACACGTCGAAGACTCGCACGTCGCGCAGGAGCGCCGAGCCGCTGCCGCGGGCCGCCGAGACGACCGCCTTCGCGGGCACGCCGTCGTCGATCACGACGGCGAGGTCCTGCGTGACGGGCGGGAACCCGGCGAACGGCGCGTACTGCACGCGGCCGGGCATCGCATCGAGGAGCGCGTCGGCGCTGAGCTCGAGTACGGCGACGGGATCGGTGAGGTCGTACTGCGCGGAGATCCGCGGGTGCAGCTCTCCGACGACGCCGATCTCGCGGCCGCCGAGCAGCACGGTCGCGCCGCGGCCCGGGTGCAGGTAGACGGGCGGCGTGCCTTGCTCGATCTCGAGGTCGACGCGCAGCAGCGCGCCGATCGCCCGGATGAGCTCGGTCGCTGCGAGGGCATCGGCCTTCGCCGAGCCGGGCGTGGCCCAGGTGGACGGCAGCAGCTCGCCGGTGAGCAGCACGCCGAGCGTGCGGACCTCCAGCGGCAGCTCCGAGCCGGGCTGATCGCGATACGTGGTGCCGAGCTCGACGAAGCGCAGGTCCTTGAACCCGCGGGAGACGTTGCGCTCGGCGATCTCGAGCAACGACGGCAGGAGCGTGGTGCGGAGCTGCCCGAGCTCGGAGCTCATCGGGTTGCGGATCTTGACGGCGGCGCGCAGCGGGTGGCCGGCCTCGAGACCGAGGCGGTCGAGCTGCGTGGTGTTGCCGAAGCTCCACCCCACCACTTCGCTCAGGCCACGGCCGACGAGCAGGTCCAGGAGCGAGCGGTCGGCCTTCTGGCGATCCGTGAGGACGCCGGCGGGCCGCAGCGCCGGCAGCGTGGCGGGCACGTTGCCGAGGCCGTCGAGCCGCGCGATCTCCTCGACGAGGTCGATCGGACGGGTGAGGTCGTTGCGGCGCCGCGGCGGGATCGTGACGGTCAGGACGCCCGTGCCGGACGACTCGACGCCGAGGTCGATCGCCTTCAGCAGCTCGATCTGGCGCCGTTCGGGCACGTCGTAGCCGAGCACGCGCTTGCAGAACGGACCGGGCAGCTGGAGCACGGTGGCCGGGACCGAACGCGTGCCGAGGTCGATCATCGGACCGGACGGCGTCGCGCCCGCCAGCTCGTGCATGAGCTGCAGCGCGCGCTTCTGCGCGTCGAGCGCCTGCTCGACCGGCAGACCCTTCTCGTTGCGCGAGGAGGCCTCGCTGCGGACGGCCAGCGCCCACGAGGTCGCGTGGATCGACGGACCGTGCCAGGTCGCGACCTCGACGGCCACGCGGGTGGTCGTCGGAAGCACCTCGGAGCGGGCGCCGCCCATCACGCCACCGATCGACGTGGGGCCGTCGGCGTCCTTGATGAGCATCGTGCCGGCGGGGACCTTGCGGGTCTCCTCGTCGAGCGTGGTGATCTCCTCGCCCTCGGCGGCCGCGTAGACCTCGAGGGTGCCGCCACCGAGGCGGTCCAGGTCGAAGGCGTGGAGCGGCTGACCGGTCTCGAGCATCACGTAGTTCGTGATGTCGACGACGTTGTTGATCGGGCGCTGGCCCGCGGCGACGAGGCGCGCGGCGAGCCACGGCGGCGACGGGCCGACGACGACGTTCTCGTACACGATCGCCGTGAAGCGCTGGCAGCGCTCGTGCTCGGTGAGCGTGACCGTGAGGCCATCGACCGAGGCGGTCGGGGCACCGCTTGCGTCCACCTGGGAGGCAACCGGCTTGGGCAGCTCGACGCCCGCCCACTTCTGCGGGCGCAGCGGCGCACCGGTCGCGGCGTGGAGCTCACGCGCGACCTCGTAGACGCCGAGGCTGTCCGGGCGGTTCGGGGTGATCTCGAGCTCGATGACCGGACCACCGAGCGACAGGACGCTCGCGAGCGGTGCGCCGACGACGACCTTCGACGCGTCGAGACCCGGGATCGCATCCTGGGCGGCCGGGCGACCGCCGAACGAGAGGGCCGCGTCGCCGGAGGTGGCGAGCACGAGGATGCCGTCGCTCTCGAGCCCGAGCTCGAGCTCCTTGGCCGAGCAGATCATGCCCCGCGACTCGACGCCGCGCAGCTTGGCCTTCTTGATCTTCATGCCACCGGGCATCACCGCGCCGATCTGGGCGACGGGGACGAACTGGCCGGCGCCGACGTTCGGTGCGCCGCAGACGATCTGCGCGGGCTCCTCGCCGCCGGTGTCGACGATGCAGACGCCGAGACGATCGGCATCGGGGTGCTGTTCGCGGCTGAGCACGAGACCGACGACGAACCCGTCGGTCGACGCCGGACCGTGCTGGTGGATCGCTTCGACCTTGGTGCCGCTGTCGGTCAGGGCATCCTCGAGCTCAGCGGTGCTGAGGCCGGGGTTGCAGTAGCGCAGCAGCCATTCCTGGGGGACTCTCATCGCAGCTGCTCCAGGAAGCGGACGTCGTTCTCGATGTACAGGCGCAGGTCGGGGATGCCGCTGCGCAGCATGGCGATCCGCTCGATGCCCATGCCGAAGGCGAAGCCCTGCACCCGCTCGGGGTGGTACTCCTCGCGGCCGACGGCGCGCAGCACGTTCGGGTCGATCTGACCGGCGCCGAGGATCTCGAGCCACTGCTCACCGCGGCAGACGGGGCAGCGGTCGCCGCCGACCCAGCCGTCGGTGCAGTTGAAGCAGGCGACGTCGATCTCCACCGACGGCTCGGTGAAGGGGAAGAAGTGCGGGCGCAGGCGGATGTCGAGCTCGCCGCCGAAGATCGCCTTCGCGAAGGCGAGCAGCGTGCCCTTGAGGTCGCTGAGCGTGATGCCGGGTTCGACGGCGAGGCCCTCGACCTGGTGGAACTGCGGGAGGTGCGTGGCGTCGTAGTCGCGGCGATACACGCGGCCGGGGATGACGACGTAGAGCGGCGGGTCGTAGATCTCCATCGCCCGCACCTGCATCGGCGAGGTGTGCGTGCGCAGCACGACGTTGTCGCTCACGTAGAACGTGTCGGTCTCGGCCCGCGCGGGGTGCGTGGGGCCCGTGTTGAGCGCGTCGAAGTTGTAGTGCGTGGACTCGACCTCGCGGCCGGCCAGCACGGAGAAACCGAGGCCGGTGAAGACGTCCTCGATGTCGCGCCAGGTGCTCGTGATCACGTGCAGCGCGCCGTCCGGCAGCTGCGGGGCGCCGGGAAGGGTGAGGTCGAGGCGATCGGCGACGAGCTTCTTGGCCTCCTCGGCCTGGCTCAGCTCGGCCTTGCGGTCGTTGAGCAGGCGCTCGATGGCGCCGCGGGCGACGTTGGCGGCCTTGCCGGCCGGTCCGCGCTCGGCGGGCGGCAGCTCGGAGACCCCGCGCAGGAGGTTGGGCAGCTCGGCCTTGCGCCCGAGGACCGCGACGCGGACCTCCTCGAGCTCAGCGGCGGTCGTGGTCGTCTCGATCTGGGCGGCGGCTGCCTCTTGCAGCGCCTGGACCCGTTCGAGCAGGGCGGTCGACTCGCTCACGAGGCGCTCCCGGTGTCGTCGGACGTCGAAGAAGGGGTCGCGGGGCTCACGTGACCGGCGCGCGCGATCTCGTAGAGGGCCACGGTGGCGGCCATCGCGGCGTTGACCGAGTCTCGGGCCATCGGGATCGTCACGCGCAGGTCGCAGGCGTTCGCCACCGGCTCGGGGAGCCCTTCCCGCTCGGAGCCGACGACGAGCGTGATCGGTCCGCCCTGGGCGACGAGTTCGGGAAGCACCTCGTGCATCGGCTGACCGCGGTCGGCGACGAGCGCGACGGTGGTGCCGATCAGCTCCGAGGGCTCCTGGACCCGCGAGACGGGGACCGTGAAGATCGCGCCCATGGAGGCACGCACGGCCTTCGGTGAGTACGGGTCGGCGCAGCGCGGGCCGAGGACGACGCCGGACGCGCCGAATGCGTCGGCGCCGCGCAGGACGGTGCCGACGTTGCCGGGGTCGCGAACGCCCCAGAGCGCGACGGAGAGCGGCCCGGCCGGGACCTTCCACTGCTGCTTGTAGACGCCGAGCGCGCGCGTGGAGGAGCCGAGCTGGGAGTGCTCGGCGAGGAGCTGGTCCTCGACGGGGATCGGGCGCAGCACCTCGGGCATGGGCGACGGCTCACTGCCGGGCACGAAGACGGACCGCGCGACCCAGCCGGCCTCCAGGGCGGCGAGGACGATGTCCTCGCCCTCGGCCGTGAACAGCCCGAGCTTCTCCCGGCCCGCTCGGCGTCCGAGCCGGCGTACCTCTTTGAGCTTCAGGTTGTCTTGGCTGGTGATCATGCGGGTGGTTGCACGGCTTCGTCGGGCCCGAGGCAGCCTATGGGCCTGCGGGCGGAATGGGTTGGAGCTGGTCGAAAACGACGACGGGCGCCGACTCAACGAAGGAGACGACGCCCGTGCGAAAGGTCGAGAGACCGAGGTGTAGGACCTGGGCCTGGATCAGGCGACGGCCTTCTTGGCCTCTTCGGCAACAGCCGTGAAGGCCTCGGGGTCACGCACGGCGAGGTCGGCGAGCACCTTGCGGTCGAGGGTGATGCCAGCGGTGTTGAGACCGTGGATCAGCTTCGAGTACGTGGTGCCGTTCAGACGGGCGGCAGCGTTGATGCGCTGGATCCACAGACGTCGGAAGTCGCGCTTCTTGTTTCGGCGGTCGCGGTAGGAGTACTGCCCCGCCTTGAGGAGGGCTTCCTTCGCGCGGCGGTAGTTCGAGTTGGCTTCGCCTCGGAAGCCCTTCGTCCGCTCGAGGGTGGCACGGCGCTTTTTACGCGCGTTGACTGATCGCTTGACGCGGCTCATCGGGTCTTGGCTCCCAGAAGCTTCTTGGCGCGCTTCGTCTCAGGACCCGAGAGAATCAACGCACCGGCAAGCTTGCGCTTGCGCTTGGCGGACTTCTTCTCGAGGATATGAGACGTCATCGCGTGGCCAGCGCGCACCTTGCCGGTACCGGTGATTTTGAAGCGCTTCTTTGCGCCCGAGTGGGTCTTCATCTTGGGCATAACGAATCCGGCAGTATGGCAGGTCGGGACGAGCGATGCGGTTGCCCCTCGCGGGGCACGCATCAGCGGCTCGGGAGCGCCGCGGGGCGGCGCTCCCTCAGCAGTTTAAGACTCGTCGGTCTCGGAGGTGGTCTTGGCCGCCGCGGGCTTCTTGGCGGCGGGCTTCTTGGCAGCCGGTTTCTTGGCTGCCGGCTTCTTGGCGGCTGCAGCTGCGGCAACCGCCGCGGCCTTCGTCGGCGCCTTCTTGGCGGCCGGCTTCTTCTTGGGCTCGGCGGACTCCTCGGTGGAGTCGGCCTCTGCGTCCGCATCGACGTCGGCGTCGGCGTCGGCGTCGGGCTCGCTGCCCGGACGGGCGGCGGGCGTGCCGAGGTTCATGAGCGGCTTTGGCTTGCGCTTCGCCGCGGCTTCCGCCTTGGAGACCGGCGCAGGCTTCGGCTTCTTCGGCTTCTCGGGCTTCGGCGGCTCGGGGGCCGGCTCGGGCTCGGGCTCGGGCGCCTCCGCCTCGGGCTCCGGCTCGGGGGCGGCCTCGGTCACGTCCGGCTCGACGTCGGGCTCGGGCGGAGCCTCGACCGTCTCGACCTCGGCGACGGGCTCTTCGACCGGCGCCGGCTTCGGCTGGTCGTTGGCGGCCTTCTCCTCGGCCTTCTGCGCCGCGGACTTCTTCTGGCGCGGCGGGCGCGGCTCGGCCGGCGCGGGAGCCTCGGAGCGTTCTTCGCCCGGGCCCTCGACCGTGATGCCTTCGCCGGTCGGCGCGTCGGGATCGACGATCGCGGACTGACCCTCGGTGCGGTTCTTCCACACCTCGGCGTCGATCTGTCCGGCGATGACGGCCTTCGACGGGCTGAGCATCATCGTCATGTTGCGGCCGTCCTGCTGCGGACGCTGGTCGACCTGGGCGATCTCCTCCAGCTCCTCGGCGAGGCGCTCGAGGATCATCTGACCGCGCTCGGGGTGCGTGACCTCGCGGCCACGGAACATGATCGTGACCTTGACCTTGTCCTTGTGGAGAAGGAAGCGCTCGACGTGACCCTTCTTGGTGTCGTAGTCGTGCTGCGCGATCTTCGGACGGAACTTGATCTCGCGAAGGACGATCGTCGTCTGGTGCTTTCGGGCCTGCTTGGCCTTCTGCGCCTGCTCGTACTTGTACTTCGAGTAATCGAGGATTCGGCAGACGGGCGGACGCGACTGGGCGGCAACCTCGACGAGGTCGAGTTCACGGTCCTGCGCCATGCGTAGGGCCTGATCGGTCGGGAGGATGCCGACCTGTTCACCGTTTTCGTCGATCAGACGGACTTCGGGAACCCGAATCCGCTCGTTGATGCGAGTGGTGTCGCGATCCGGCATACGCCGGTCGAAACGTCTTGGGACCGGCACTAGGCGGGGCGGCGCAGCATCGCGCTACGTGCGGGTCGCGGGCTAAGAGAGAGCTTCAATGTCCTGTAATCATAGCCACACCGGCTTGGCGCACAAGCTCTGCAAAGCGCTCACCCTCTCCGAGTGGGGTCTCGAGCACCGATCTGGCGGCCTTGCAGCGGCGGTGCTGGCCTGGTTCGACAGCTCCGTCGACCTGCACGGGATGGCCCTCCCGGTCGATCCAGACGAGGTCGATGGTGAGTCGCATCCCGACCATGTGGATCGACCGCGTGCGCGTGAGCAACAGGGCATGTCCGCTCGGCAGTTCCTCGGTTCCGAGCAGTCCGCGGAGCCGGGACCGGAAGGTGCGGGCCACGTGGATCACTTCACCGGAAGCGAGCGCCACGTGAGGCAGGCGACGTAGCCGGGGCGGCGTGCCCTCGGGCACGGCCTTGGGCGACGCGCCCGGCCGCGGAGGGCGGCCAAGCCTGGTCGCGGCGGCCGAGAGGGCGCGGCGCGGCCGGTTGCGTCCCTTGACCGTCACCGCTCCCGGCGCGACACCACGCCGCCCAGCTCGCCCAGGAACTCGCCGACGGGTCGCGACCCGAGGTCGCCTTCGTGGCGGGCGCGGACCGAGACGGTCCCCTCCTCCGCCTCGCGGTCGCCGATGACCAGCATGTACGGCGACTTCGCCAGCTCCCCGTCGCGGATCTTGCGGCCGACGGACTCCGTGCGCTCGTCGACGTAGGCACGGACGCCATGCTCGCGGGCGAGCTTGGCGGCCTCCTTCGCCGCGTCGACGTGGCGATCGGAGATCGGCAGGATGCGCACCTGGACCGGCGCGAGCCACAGCGGCAGGTCGCCGGCGGTGTGCTCGAGCAGGATGCCGATGAAGCGCTCGTAGGAACCCATGAGCGCGCGGTGGAGCACGATCGGGCGGTGGTCGGCGTTGTCGGCGCCGGTGTACGTGAGGTCGAAGCGCTCGGGGGCCTGGTAGTCGATCTGGACCGTGCCCAGCTGCCAGGACCGCTTGAGCGAATCGGTGAAGTGGTAGTCGATCTTGGGGCCGTAGAACGCGCCTCCGCCCTCGCCGATCTCGTACTCGAGACCGTTGTTCTCCAGGGCCGTCTTGAGGATGCCCTCGGCGAGGTCCCACTGCTCGTCGCTGCCGAGCCGGTTCTCCGGGCGGGTCGAGAGCTCGTACTTGATGTCGGCGTCGGTGAAGCCGAACAGGTCGTACGTCGCCTTCGCGAACTCGATGCAGGCCGTGATCTCGTCCTGGAGCTGGTCCTCCGTGACGAACAGGTGAGCATCGTCCTGGCAGAACTGTCGCACGCGCATGAGGCCGTGCAGCGCGCCGGAGAGCTCGTTGCGGTGCAGCAGACCGGGCTCGGAGAACCGCACCGGTAGATCCTTGTGGGACCAGCGGGTCTGGCCGTAGAGCTCGTAGTGCCCCGGGCAGTTCATCGGCTTGAAGCCCATGGCGTGGTCGTCACCGGTGTGGGTGAGGAACATGTCGTCCTGGTACTTGTCCCAGTGGCCCGACTTCTTCCAGAGGGAGGCGTCGAAGAGCTGCGGCGTCTTGACCTCGGTGTAGCCGCGGTCGGAGCCCATCTCGCGGGAGAGGGCGACGAGCTGGTTGAAGACCGTGGTGCCGGCGGGCGACCAGAACGCCGAACCCGGCGCGGCCTCGCTGAAGTAGTAGAGCCCGAGCTCCTTGCCGAGCTTGCGGTGGTCGCGTGCCTTGGCCTGCTCGAGCAGCTCGAGGTATTCCTTGAGTTCCTTCTTGGAGAAGAAGGCCGTGCCGTAGATGCGGGTGAGCTGCTGACGCGTGCTGTCGCCACGCCAGTACGCGCCGGCGACGCTCATCAGCTTGACCGCCCCGATCTTCTTCGTCGACGGCGCATGCGGGCCGCGGCAGAGATCGGTGAAGGGGCCGTTCGTGTAGAGCGAGACGTGCTCGACCGCCGCGCCGTTCTGGCCGTTGACGACGAGGTCGTCGATCAACTCGACCTTGTAGTCCTGCCCCTCGGCGACGAAGCGCGCGCGGGCATCGGCGACCGACAGCTCTTCGCGGTCGAACTCCTCCGCGGCCTTCATGTGCTTCTTCATCTCGGCCTCGATGGCCGGGAAGTTCTCCTCGTTGATCGAGACGCCCTCGGGGAATTGGAAGTCGTAGTAGAAGCCGTCCTCGATGGCGGGACCGATCGAGATCTTCACGCCCGGGTAGAGATCCATCACGGCGGCGGCGAGCACGTGCGCGGCGTCGTGGCGGATGAGATCGAGGGCGTCGCGGCCGGAGCGTTCGGTGACGATCTCCACGACCGTGCCGTCGGCCTCGGGCGGCAGCGGGCGACCGAGGTCGCGGACCTCGCCGTTGACCTTCACGGCGAGCGCGGCGCGCGCGAGACCCGGGCCGATCTCGAGGGCGAGGTCTGTGCCCGTCGCGCCGTCGGGGAGCTCGAGCTGGCGGTCGTCGGGCAGAGAGATCTTCATGGAGTCCGGCAGGTTATTCGACCTGGATGCGGAGCAGGCGCGTCCGGCGCGTTCCGTGCGCGCTCTTCCTGTGTTTCGGCACGAACCACCGCGTTACCAGGGCAGACGCAGAAAGCGGTGTAGGGCACGTTCCAGGCTTCGGGCTGCATATTCGGTGTGGCTCGCGGGTGCCGTTAGCGTCGGGGCCATGACGCTCGGCGCTCTCCCTCAGGCCTTTCCCGTCCTCGCGACCACGGCGTACCTGAACGCCGGGAGCGTCGGCCCGATGCCTGAGGCCTCAGCGCTCGCGATCGGCGAGGAGACCCGCATCGGGGCCGAACTCGGTCGCGGTCTCGTCTACTACGAGCGCCTCCGCGAGCGAAAGGTGCTCGCGAGGGCCGCGTGGAGCCATCTCCTCGGAGCGCCGGCCGACGAGATCGCGCTCACCGCCGGCGCCAGCGACGGGATCGCCCGCGCCCTCGCGCTGCTGGACTGGGCGCCGGGTGACCGCGTCGTGACGACCGACGAGGAGCACCCCGGCGTGCTCGGGCCGCTCGGTGCGCTCGTCCGTCGGCGCGGCATCGACGTGGTCGTCGCACCCTGGGACGACGTCCTCTCCGCCATCACGCCCGAGACGAAGCTCGTGGCGATCTCGCACGTCAGCTGGCTGCGCGGCCGTGTTGCAGACCTCGCAGCCATCGGCCGGGCGGGCGTTCCGATCGTCGTCGACGCCGCACAGTCGGCGGGGGCGATCCCCGTCGACCTGGGCGTGCTGCGCACACTGGGCGTGGTCGCGTACGCGGCCGCGGGCCAGAAGTGGACCTGCGGCCCGGTCGGGACCGGAGCCCTCTGGATCGATCCGGCCTGGGCGCCGGACGGCGGCGCAGGCGTCTGGCCGACGCACGACAACCTCAGCGTTCCCCACGACGGACTCGCGGCCGAGCCGTGGCCGGATGCCCGCCGTCTCGATGCGCCGTCGATCTCGAGCGAGTTGCTCGCCGGCGGCCTCGCGGCGTTGGACGTGCTCGCGGCGCCGGGCTGGGACGTCGTGACCGGGGCCGCGGTCCGGCGCGCGGCCGAGGTCGCCG
>JAURVW010000636.1 GCA_030655275.1 Solirubrobacteraceae bacterium | reverse complement strand
CGACCAGAACAAGGCGCTCGCCGGCAACGTGACGCCGGGCGACACGCCGGGCTTCCCGGTCACGCTCAGCGTGCCCGGCTCGTACAAGCTGACCGGCAACCTCACGGTGCCCATCGGCACGACCGGCATCACGGCCGCGGTCCCGGGCATCACGATCGACCTGAACGGTTTCAACATCGTCGGCGCCAACACCTGCATCCGCGACAACGTGACCTACGTCGTCAACTGCAGCGACGTCTTCAACGGCAGCCGCGGCGTCGCCACGCACGGCGGCAGCGTGGTGCGCAACGGCAGGATCTCCGGCTTCAGCATCGGCCTGCAGTACGGTCCGGGCGACCTGGTGGAGAACATGCTGGTCGAGCAGAGCCACGAAGGCGTGATCGCTCAGGGCGGCTCGCAGTTCGCCACCCGCGCGATCCTGCGCAACGTGCGCGCGCAGTTCAACAAGTCCTACGGCTTCAGCCTCAGCGACACGCTGATCGAGTCATCGAGCGCCGGCGCCAACGGCAATTCCGGGTTCTTCGCCCGCCGCACCGTGATCCTCGACAGCGTCTCGACCGGCAACGGCGGGCCCGGCGTCGAAGGCAGCATTTCGGTCAGCATCGGGCGCAGCGTGGTGCAGGAGAACAAGGGCGGCAACATCTTCCAGGCCAGCTCGCTCGGCGGCAACCTGAACGGCAACGTCGTGTACTGATCGGCGGGCCGATCCCGGCGCACCGCGCGTGTACGATGCGCGGCGCCGCGGCAGCACCCGCGCGGCCGCCGGCGCATCGCTCGCCGGGACATGCCACCGGCACGCCTGCCGGCCTGAAGTCGAGGCACTGCATGAACGAAGACGGCGTCAGCCTCGTGTGGTCGACCGCCCATTGGGGCAACTCGGAGTCGACCCTGCCCGAACTCGACCACGGGCTGATGCGGCTGCTGATCGAGAACATCTCGACGCGGGTCGCGGTGGTCGGCCTCGATCGCCGCTACCGCTACGCGAACCGCGAGACGCTGCGCTTCATCGGCCTGCCGCCCGAGCAGGTGATCGGCCGCCACATGACCGAGGTGCTCGACGCCGGCGTCTACAAGAACGTGCTGCCGTACTTCGATCGCGCCTTCGCGGGCGAATCGCTGCACCGCCG
>JAURVW010000635.1 GCA_030655275.1 Solirubrobacteraceae bacterium | reverse complement strand
CGCCCCGCCGATCGTGCCGCCGCGCCAGCCCCGGCCGGCCCCCGTGCCGAGCATGAGCCTGCTCGTCGACGGCACCTCCTACGAGCTCACCGGCGACCGCGTCGTCCTGGGCCGCAGCCGCACCGCAGACATCGTCGTGTCCGATCCGAGCGTCTCCCGCCAGCACTGCGAGCTGCTTCGCGACGGCGACGGCTGGACCGCCCACGACCTCGGCTCCACCAACGGCAGCGAGCTGAACGGCGAGTCGCTCGCCCAGCCGCGACGCCTGGCCTCGGGCATGCGCATCAAGCTCGGCCACGCGGCGGCGATCATCGAGGTCCGCTAGCGCCGTGCTCCTGGAGCCCGTCACCTTCGCGCTGAAGCTCGCCTTCGTCGCCGTCCTCTTCCTGTTCGTCGTGTGGGTCGCCCGGAGCGCCCTGCGCGACCTACGCGACGACGAGCTGCTCGTCGCCGCCCCGCCGCCGTCGGATGCCACCGGCTTCCACGCCGCCGTGGGCCCGCCGACGGGTGAGGTGGCGCGTGGCGCCGCCCCCCGCCTCATCATCAAACGCATGCAGGGCCAGCGCGCTGGTCTCGAGTACGACCTCCCGCAGCGCACCACGCTCGGGCGCGGCGACGTCGAGATCTCCTTCGAGGACTCGTTCGCGTCGTCCCGGCACGCGCGGATCGAGCTGACCGCCGGCCACGCCGTCATCGAGGACCTGGGGTCGACCAACGGCACCTTCGTCAACGGTGACAAGCTGGAGGGACCGTGGTCGCTGCGAGCCGGCGACCAGATCGCCATCGGCGACACCGTCTTCGAGTACCGCGACTAACGCCATGTCCCCGTCCGCCTCCCGCATCCAGCACTCCGTCACGGGCCTCGCCCGCTGATGCTGCGCGTCGTCGAGCACGCGGCCTTCACCGACACCGGCCGCCAGCGCCGGGCCAACGAGGACGCCCTCTTCAGCCGCTCCCCGCTCTTCGCGGTCGCCGACGGCATGGGCGGCGCGAAGGCAGGCGAGATCGCCTCGCGCACCGCGATCGACGTGATCGGCCTCGGCGTCGAGGACGGCATCGTCCGCTCGCGGCTCGTCGAGCTGGTGCGCCGCGCCAACCGCGCGGTCCACGAGGCGCAGATCGCCGACCTCGAGCTCTCCGGCATGGGCACGACGGTCACCGTCGCGCACGTCGGCGAGGAGGCGCTCACGGTCGCGCACGTGGGCGACAGCCGCGCCTACCTCATGCGCGGCGGCTCGCTGCGGCGTCTCACCGACGACCACTCGCTCGTGGAGGAGATGCGGCGCAGCGGCAAGCTCACCGCCGAGGAGGCCGCGAACCACCCGCAGCGCTCGATCATCACGCGCGCCCTGGGCCCCGACTCCGCCGTCGAGGTCGACGTCCGCGAGTTCAAGCTCGAGCGCGGCGACATCGTCCTGCTCTGCAGCGACGGCCTCACCGGGATGATCCCCGAGAGCCGCGTCGGCGAGATCCTCGCCGGCAACACCACCCTCGACGTCGCCGGCCGCTCGCTCATCGCGGCCGCCAACGCCGCCGGCGGCCGCGACAACATCACCGTCGTCCTCCTGCGCGTCGGCGACACGTCCGACGAGGTCATCGAGTCCGACGACCAGACCACGACGGTCGGTCCGGCGCTCTCGATCGAGGAGCACGAGAACCAGGTCACCGGCGAGACCGGGGTCCTCTCCGCCGCGGAGGTCCGCGCGGCCGCCGCAGCCCACCCGGGCCGCTCGCAGCGGATCCAGGCGCGCGACCCGCGCGCCGGCGGGAGGCGCGGCTCGCGCCGGCGCCGCAAGGGGATCGCCGCCACCCTCGCCGTGTTCATCACCGTCGCGATCATCGCCCTGTCGACCTGGGTCGCGACCCGCGTGACGTACTTCATCGGCACGAAGGACGGCTACGTCTCGATCTACCAGGGCGCTCCGTACGAGCTGCCGCTCGGCCTCAAGCTCTACCGCTCGGTCTACCGCTCCGGCGTGCCGATCACGTCCGTCGAGGAGGCCCGCCGCAAGACGCTCCTCGACCACCAGCTCCGCACGGGTGAGGACGCCCGCGACCTGATCAAGGCCGTCGAGCGCGACGAGCTCAGTCAGGCGCCTTGATCTTCCGCCGCATCCGCGATCTGGCCCTGTTGCTGCCCGCCTCGCTGCTGGTGGCGATTGGCTTCGCGTCGGTCTTCGCCAACGACGGCGGCCAGCTCAGCGATCTCTCCCTGCTCTACGGCGCAGGGTTCCTCGGCCTCTGCATCGTCGCCCACACGATCGCGACCGTCGCGCTCCCGGACGCCGACCCGTACCTGCTGCCGCTCATCGCGGTGCTCGCCTGCTTCGGGCTCGTCGAGCTCTATCGGATCGACGAGGACCTCGCCCGCCAGCAGGGCACCTGGTTCATCATCGGCATCGTCGCCTTCACGGCGACGATCTACCTGCTCAAGAAGGACTATCGGGTCCTCAAGGAGTACCGCAACCTGCTCGCGCTCGCCGGCGTGATCCTGCTGCTCGCGCCGCGCCTGCCCGGCATCTCCAACCCGGAGAACGGCGCCTACCTCTCGGTGGCCATCGGCCCGCTCGCGTTCCAGCCGACGGAGGTGGCCAAGCTCTGCCTGGTCCTCTACCTGGCCTCCTACCTCGCCGACAACCGCCAGCTGCTCGTGCAGGAGGCCCGCGGCCCCTTCGGCATCTTCCCGCCGCTCAAGTACCTGCTGCCGCTCCTCGCGGTGTGGGGCGCGACGATGATGATGCTCTTCTTCATCCAGGACATCGGCTCGGCGATCATGTATTTCGGCGTCGGTCTCGCGATGCTCTACCTCGCCACCGGCCGCCTGCTCTACCCGATCGCCGGCCTGTCGCTCTTCGCCGTCGGTGCGCGGATGCTCTACGAACTGCGGCCGACGATCCAGAACCGCGTCGATGCCTGGCAGGACCCCTTCGACCCCGACACCTACGAGCGGGTCGGCGGCAGCTTCCAGCTCGCGCAGTCGCTCTTCTCCCAGGCCGACGGCGGCTTTCTCGGCCAGGGCCTCGGCGGTTCGATCCTCCAGCTGTCGGAGAAGACCGCGGACGGACAGCTCAACCTGATCCTGCCCGCCGCCAAGAACGACTTCATCTACGCGCTCATCACGAACGAGGTCGGGCTGATCGGCGCCGTCGGCCTGCTGCTCGTCTACCTCCTGATCGTCTGGCGCGGGTTCAAGGTCGCGCTCGTCGCCCATGACTCCTTCTCCAAGCTCCTCGCCGCGGGCCTCGCGACCGTCTTCGCCCTGCAGGTGTTCGTGATCGTCGGCGGCGTGACGAAGGTGATCCCGCTGACGGGCGTCACGCTCCCGTTCGTCTCGGCGGGTGGCTCGTCGATCGTCGCCAACTTCGTGCTGCTCGCCCTCCTGCTGCTCGTCTCCGACCGTGCCCGCCGCGACACCCGCGAGGACCTCGAGCGGGCGAAGTCGCAGCAGAACGCCTGGGGCCCCGGCGCGGAGGCGTGGCGATGAACGTCGGGATCCGCCGGCTCTTCGTCCTCGTGCTCGGGCTCTTCTTCCTGCTCATGGCGGGAACGGTGCGCTGGACCGTGATCGAGGCCGACGACCTCAACGACAACCCGCTCAACGCCCGCGAGCAGCTCAAGACCGAGCGCGTGCCGCGCGGCACCATCCGCGCCGCCGACGGCACCGTCCTGGCGCGGTCGGTGAAGCGCTCCGACGGCACGTACGTGCGCCGCTACACCGAGGCGGCCCAGCAGGCCTCGCAGCTCATCGGCTACGCCTACACCAACGGTGGTCTGGCCGGGATGGAGCGCGCCCACAACGACGACCTCACGGGCAAGGTGCGCAGCGCGGCCACGCTCCTCTCCGCCCTTCGCGGCAGCAACGAGCGGGGCAACGACATCACCTCGACCCTCGTCCCGGCCGTCCAGCGCGCCGGGCTCCAGGGCCTCGCCGGCCGCCGCGGCGCCGCCGTCGCGATCGACACGCGCACCGGCGGCGTCCTCGCGATGGTGAGCTTCCCGAACTACGACCCGAACGAGATGGGCACGGCCGCAGGCCGCAAGAAGCTCCTCGGCGACACCGAGAACAGTCCGCTGCTCAATCGCGCCACCGCCGGCCTCTACCCGCCGGGGTCGACCTTCAAGACGGTCACCACGGCCGCCGCGCTCGCCACCGGCAAGTACACGCCGGACACGATCGTGGACGGCTCGTCGCCGATGGTCGTGCAGACGAAGGAGCTCCGCAACTTCGGAGGCGAGAACCCCGGCAAGGTGACGCTCACCACCGCCCTCACGAACTCCGTCAACACCGCCTTCGCCCGGATCGCCGAGGACATCGGCCCCGAACCGCTGGCCGAGCAGATGGAGCGCTTCGGGTTCGGGAAGAAGCCCGCGTTCGACTACCCGAGCCGGCAGATCCTCGCCTCCGGCGAGTTCAACACCTCGCTGTCGAAGATGATCCCGGTCGACGGCAACGTCGACGTGGCGCGCGTGGCGATCGGTCAGGAGCGCCTGCGTGTGTCACCGCTGCAGATGGGCCTCGTCGCCGCGACGATCGCACGCGGCGGCGACAAGCCGCGACTCTCCACGGTGGCGCGCGTGACCGACAAGGACGGCCGCACGCTGTCGAGCCTCGGAAACGGCCGCAGCGCCGGTCGGGCCATGTCAGAGCGCGACGCCGACGAGCTAGCCGCCATGATGGAGAACGTCGTGAAGGAAGGCACCGGAACCGCAGCCGCCCTGGCGGGGCTCCGAGTCGCCGGCAAGACCGGCTCCGCAGAGATCATCATCGACCAGAACATCACCCAGCCCTGGTTCATCGGCTTCGCCCCGGCGGACAGCCCCCGCGTGGCCGTCGCCGTGACGATCGAGCGCACGGTCGGCGGCACCGGCGGCGTCACCGCCGCGCCGATCGCCAAGGCCATGATGGAGGCGGCACTGTGAGCCAGCGCATCGGCCCCGGCTCCGTCATCGCCGGCCGGTATCAGGTGGAGGCCCAGATCGGGGTGGGCGGGATGGCACTCGTCTACCGCGCCGAGGACATCCAGCTCGGTCGCAAGGTCGCCGTGAAGGTGCTCCACGGCCAGTACGCCGAGGATGCCGAGTTCGTCGAGCGCTTCCGCCGCGAGGCGAAGGCCGCCGCGCAGCTCCAGCACCCCGGGATCGTCGCGATCTACGACACGGGCTCGTGGGAGGGCACGTGGTACATCGCCATGGAGCTGCTCGAGGGCCCCACGCTCAAGGAGCGCATCGTGGCCGAGGGCCGCATCGCGCCCGCCGAGGCGATGGATCTCACTGATTCGATCCTGCGCGCCGTGCGCGCCGCGCATCGCGACGGGATCATCCACCGCGACATCAAGCCGCACAACGTGATCCTCGACGACGCCGGCGCACCGAAGGTCACCGACTTCGGCATCGCGCGCCGCGGTGCGTCCGACATGACCGCGACCGGGTCGATCCTCGGCACGGCGCACTACATCGCACCCGAGCAGGCCCAGGGCGAGGTGATCACGCCGCGCACCGATCTCTACTCGGTCGGCGTGGTGCTCTACGAGATGCTCACGGGCCGCACGCCCTTCGAGGGCGACACCGCCGTCTCGATCGCGCTGGCGCACGTCAACAACGAGCCGCGCTCGCCGCGCTCGATCGTGCCCGAGATCTCCCCGGCGCTCGACGCCGTCGTGATGCGCGCACTCGCAAAGCGCCCGGCGGATCGCTTCGCCGACGCCGATGCCTTCCTCGCGGCCCTCGCCGACGCCAAGCGGGGCGTCGCCCCGGTGTACACGCCAGGCACCGGCGAGCACGCCCTCGCCGGCGCGGCCGCGCACGAGCGCCGCGCCCAGGCCGACCGCCGCGGCACCACCGGCCAGATCCCGGTGATCGGGATCCGCGAGGCCAACCGCCAGCCCTGGTACAAGCGGCCGTGGGCGATCACGCTCCTGTCGCTCGGCATCATCGCGGCCGTCATCGCCGCCCTCCTGCTCGGCAACACCACGCGGGTCACCGTTCCGGATGTCGTCAACGCCGAGGTCGCCACGGCCCAGGACGTGCTCGAGAAGCAGGGCTTCGACGTGCGCGTCACCACGAGGATCTCGTCGGCGCGGGAGAACACCGTCGTCGCGCAGTCGCCGGCCGCCGGCGAGGAGCGCGAGCAGGGCTCGGTCGTGCGGATCACCGTGTCGAAGGGCGCTGGGACCGCGACCGTGCCGGAGGTCTCGGACCAGACCCTCGAGGTGGCTCGGGACCGGATCGAGAGTGCCGGCTTCACCACGAAGGTGCGGCGCGAGGCCAGCGAGGAGATCGACTCGGGCAACGTGATCGAGACCTCTCCGTCCGGTGGGTCGATCGCCCAGCTCAACCGGCCCGTGACGATCGTCGTGTCCAGCGGCGCGAAGAAGGTCGAGCTGCCCGATCTCACCGGCCAGCCGGTCGATGCGGCCCGCTCGCAGCTCGCCGAACTCGGCCTGGTGCCGAGCGTGGTGGAGCAGGAGTCGGCCGAACGGGAGGCCGGCACCGTCCTCTCCACGGATCCGAAGGCCGGCGCCGACGTGAAGGTCGGCGACAGCGTCACCGTGAACGTCGCCTCGGAGCCGACGACCGAGACCGTGCCCGACGTGATCGGCTTTTCGCAGAGCCGCGCGACGAAGGCCTTGCAGGCCGCGAGCTTCGGCGTGACGACGACGACTGAGGACACCGACGACGAATCGTTGGACGGCAAGGTGATCTCGACCGACCCGGCCGCGGGCGCCGACCGCAACAAGAACGCCCCGGTGACCATCGTGATCGGGCGCTACACGCCGCCCGCGTCGACGCCGGAAGAGGGCACGACCCCGTGAGGGTCGCGGTCCTCGGCGGCGGCCGCTCGCCCGAGCACGACGTGTCGCTGCGCGGCGCCTCGGCCGTTGCGGAGGGGCTGCGCGCGCAGGGCCACGAGGTCGTCCAGGTGATCCTGGCCCTCGACGGCCGTTGGATGCTCGACGGCGCGCCGTTGCAGCTCTCACCCGGTGGCGGGCTCCTGGGCGTCGATTGCGTCTTCCCGGTCCTCCATGGTCCCGGAGGCGAGGACGGCTCCGTACAGGGCCTCCTGGAGCTCCTGGACGTGCCCTACGTCGGCTCGGGCGTGCTCTCGAGCGCGCTCTCGCTCGACAAGCTCGCCTTCAAGGACTCGGCGAAGGCCGCGGGCATCCCGCAGGTCGACTACGTGAGCTTGAGCATCGATCGCTGGGCCGCCGAGCCCAAGGTCGTCGCGGCCGAGGTCGAGCGCCTCGCGAAGCCGTGGTGGGTCAAGGCCGCCTGCGGTGGTTCCTCGCTGGGCATGGAGCCCGTGACGGAGGCCAGCGAGCTCGCCGGCGCGATCGAACGCTGCCTGCTCGTCGACCATCGCGTGATCGTCGAGGCGGCCGCGACCGGCGCCGAGATCGAGTGCGCCGTGCTCGGTGGGCCGCCGAGCCCGACGAAGGTGAGCGATCCGGGCCAGATCGTCGTCAACACCGACGGCGGGTGGTACGACCACGAGGCCAAGTACACGCCGGGTGGGATGGATCTCATCGTCCCGGCTCCGCTGCCGCCCGAGGTGATCGACGAGGTGCGCGCGCTCTGCCTGCGCGCCTACGCCCACGCCGGCAACCACGGCCTCGCGCGCGTCGACTGCTTCGTCGACCTCGAGAAGCCCGCCGGCGAGCAGGTGCTCCTCAACGAGATCAACACGCTTCCGGGATTCACCGCCACCTCGGTGTACTCCCGTCTCTGGGCCGCCTCCGGCCTGGGTTACGGCGAGCTCCTCGACGAGCTCCTCGCGGTCGCGCTGGCGCGCCCGCGCCGCCTGCCGCTGAGCTGAGCCGGCTGGCGCCTGCCGCCGGCGGACGCTCGCGGTCGCCTACTCGGTGATCGTCTTCGTGAGGACGACTTCGCGGAGCGCGACCGAGTCGCCGTCCTCCGGCAGCTCGGTGATCCACACGAGGAAGTAGCGGTAGTTCTTGCTCGCGGTGCCGTCGAGCGGGATCTTGAGGGTGCGCGGCGCATCGGAGATGGTCGCCGACTTCACCCAGCCGTTGCCGGGCACCGTCGTCGGGACGGCGCCGTTGGGGGCTGCGTAGATCGCGCCGCTCCAACCGGTCGTCTCGGACTGGATCTCGATCTTGCTGGCCTTCACGCCGG
>JAURVW010000632.1 GCA_030655275.1 Solirubrobacteraceae bacterium | reverse complement strand
GCTCGGCACCGGTGTGATCACGCTCCCGCTGGAGGACCCGGTGCGCGTCGCGGAGGATGCGGTTGTGGCCGATCTGCTCGCCGACGGCCGCCTCGATTTCGGACTCGGCAGCGGCGGCACCCCGTCGTCGTTCGTGCCGTTCGGTGAGGACGTGCGCGACAAGGCGCCGACGTACGACCGCAAGCTCCGGCTGCTGCTCGATGCGCTGGCCGGCCGTGACGTGGGGGCCGAGAACACGCTCTATCCGGATGCCGGCACGCTCGCCGACCGCATCTGGCAGGCGACCTTCTCGGCGCCGGGCGGGCACCGCGCAGGAATCCATGGCCACGGGCTGCTGCTCTCCCGCACGCAACCCCGACGGGAGGACGCGCTGCGCGCTCCGCTCTCGGCGCTGCAGGATCCGATCATCGACGCCTACCTCGAGGCGCTCCCCGCCGGTGTCGCGCCGCGGATCACCGCCTCGCGGACGGTGTTCGTCGCCGACGACCGTGCCGAGGCGCTGCGCTTCGCCGAGGTCGGGTTGCGGCGGGCGGCCGAGGGCTTCCGCCGGCAGGGGCAGACGATCCCCGGCGACAGCATCGACGAACTGATCGTCGCGCTCGACACGCACCTGGGCACTCCGGAGGAGGTGGCGGAGTCGCTCGCCGCCGACGCCACCCTTGCCCGCGCGACGGAGGTCGCTTTCCAGGTGCACTCGGTCGATGCCCCGCACGAGCACGTGCTGCGGTCGATCGAGCTCTTCGCCGAACAGGTCGCGCCCGCGCTCGGGTACGCGCTCACCGTCACCACCGACATCGACACCATCGACCACATCAAGGAGAAGGCATGACCACCGACATCGTCGATCAGATCGCGGGGGTGACGCCCGAGCTCGACGCGCTCCGGCGCCGCCGCCCGGTGACCAGGGATCAGCTGCAAGCGAGCTTCGACGCGCTGTTCCGGCCGGTCTCGGTCGAGCACGTGTCGCAGGTGGAGCGCGAACTCATCGCCGCCTTCGCCACGCGGCTCGCCGGCAGCGCCGACCCGACCGGCACGTTCTATGCCGACCGCGC
>JAURVW010000630.1 GCA_030655275.1 Solirubrobacteraceae bacterium | reverse complement strand
TCGACGGCAGCGTGATCGGCTTCGTTGCCGTGCTGGTCGCATTCGCGCTGCTGACGGCGAGCTTCGGCCTGCTCGTCGCTGCGCTCGGCAAGACGCCCGAAGCGACGCGCGGCCTCGCGATCCTCGCGACGCTGCTGCTCGTGATGCTCGGCGGCGCCTGGGTGCCGTCGTTCGTCTTCCCGGCCTGGCTGCAGAAGCTCTCGCTGTTCGTGCCGACGCGCTGGGCGATCGACGGGCTGGATGCCATGACATGGCGCGGCCTGCCGTTCGACGCGGCGCTGATGCCGGTCGGCGTGATGCTCGGCTTCGCGGCAGTGTTCGCGGCGCTGGCGGTGTGGCGCTTCGAGTGGGAGGAGTGAACGCCGGCGAACGTCGGGCGCAGCGCTGATCCTCAGAACGCAGGACGCCAACGCCTGCCGGAACGCTCAAAGTGGCCGCCTCACCAGGCACCAGGAGACTTCCATGAAGATCTGCATCGATCCCGGCCACGGCATGAGCAACCGCCAGTCCGGCGTCTTCGACCCGGGCGCGACCCACGTCGAGAACGGTTTCCAGTTCCAGGAGGCGGTGATCGCGCTGCGCTACGCACTGACCCTGAAGGACGCGCTTCGGGCACGCCAGGTCGAGGTCTTCATGACACGCGACGACGCGACCGACCACACGCCCGTCGGCAAGCGCGCCGCGATGGCGAGATCCGCCGGCTGCGACGCGCTGGTGTCGATCCACCTGAACGACTTCGACGACGACAGCGCCAACGGCGTCGAGGTGCTGTACGGCCGCGCCGGCAGCGAAGGGCTCGCGGCCTCGTTGCAGACCGCGCTGCTCGCCGCCACCGGCCTGCGCGACCGCCGGATCAAGCAGCGCCCGGATCTTGCGGTGCTGAAGTTCGACGGACCGGCCGCGCTGATCGAACTCGGCTTCATCGCCAACGACGGCGACCGCGCGCGCCTGCTCTCTGCCGACACGCGCGACGCGGTGGCACGCGCCGTCGCGGATGTCGTGATCGCGCAGTTGCGAGGCTGAGCCGTCCGG
>JAURVW010000629.1 GCA_030655275.1 Solirubrobacteraceae bacterium | reverse complement strand
AAACGCATATTCGCTCGCCGGCATTCCATCTACTTCGACATTTTCCTACGTTGAGACCCGCCGCTTCGTCGCGGCAACGAGAAAGGGGACGATCTCTCGCGTATTAGATCTTTGTCATAGCCGCGGTGCTACCGCGATTCCGATAGGGGGCCGCGCCAGACTAGTGCTTAATGGTGCAGTCCGCGTTCAAATAGTCGTTATTCGCTGTCGAGGCGGACGGGCTACTCGGGCGAGATGGAAATTCAGCATCCGTTCGATTTCCGACGTGGACTTTGTGATCGGTGTTCAGCTCGCCGTCGATAATCAATCCATCCTCCAATACCTGTTGATCCCATTCCATGCGATGAATGGAGATATGACTTTTCGCGAGGAGCTGCCGCGCGAGCATGTTGACTTGTCATATGCGCGTCTTGAAGACATGTTTCTTGTACGCTGAACCTCCACTCTGTGGAAGCAAAAGAACAAGCAGCACTCCTCCTAGAAGAAGGTACTAGTTAGAATTTCCGAGACCTATTTCTTGTGCATCCGTGGCCCGTCAATGATACTCCAGGGGCCTACCAGAGCGTTGTGCGAATGCACGTACTTATCTTCACCATTGACACGATAATGACCAATATTGACGAACTCGAAAATGATTGTTTTCGGCTCGCTCGTGGTCATGATGTAGGTACCGCCAGGTTGTGGATTAACGTGTTGGTTCATATGATTTCCTTGGCTGCTGCGCTTTTGCGTGCGAAAGTGTCCTCCTGGAGTATGCTATATCAATCCCAGCGCTCGCGCAGCTGGCAAATGTGGAGAACTTTACGCTTGTACTCGGCATTGGCTGATTGTTCGGGCCTGCTATGCTTCTGTGCGATGCGCAGAGCGCAACGCACTTTCCCGGTTACCACGATCTACACAAAGGCGCGGCAGGCGACAATTGTGCAATAGCCTGTTTTTTTGCAACGAGCGCGTTCCGTGCCGAGTTAGCGATGTAGCGACGCGGCAGTCTTCACAATATGAGGCACCGATTGCGGCAGCGTGTGTGCCATCGGTTGCTTCGTCGATTAAAACTCAATCTTTGGCATCGTCGGTCGGAAG
>JAURVW010000625.1 GCA_030655275.1 Solirubrobacteraceae bacterium | reverse complement strand
GGGCCTCGGCCGGCGCGGTCTGCGCCGGCCGGGTTCTGAGCGGCAGCCGAGGCGGCTGCCGCCGGCTCAGCCGACGATCAGGGCGATGAGCGCGATCAGCGGCGCGACGCCCTGGATGAGCGCGCCGCGCAGCAGCTTGCCCTTTGAACTGATCAGCAGGACGATCGCGGCGCCGACCATGACGGCGCAGCCGAAGCCGACGAGCGCGGTGCCATCGACGAAACCCTCGCCGTACCGCATGCCGTCGCTCAGGCGGTACTCGCCCACGACGAGCCCGACCACGACGCCGATGGCCAGGAACAGGTTGTAGAAGCCCTGGTTGAGGGCCATCGGCTTCACGACGTCGGCCTCCTCCTTCGTGGCGAGCCCGAAGGACTTGTAGGTGCTGCCCTTCGTGAAGGCGACGCTCTCCAGGTAGAAGAAGAGCACGTGGAGCGCAGCGGCGATTCCGGCGAAGATCTGGGCGATGAGAGGCATCGGCCGACCGTACACCGCGCGGGTCAGCCCTGCGGGCGCAGCCGCTGCACCTTCGGGTTGGTGCCCTCCGCCACCGTCCAGGCCGTCGTCCCGGTCTTCGACAGGGCGAGCGCCTCGCCCTGGCCGTCGGTGAGCGCGGTGGGGGAGGTGCAGGACGATCGACGCAGCGTCTGCGTGATGGCCTCGTCGCCACGACGTCGCCAGACCGACAGGCTGAAGTAGCCGCGCACCGCGACCGTGCGGCCGTCGGAGGAGATGTCGCCGCCGGTCGCGAGCGGGATCGGGACCGGGCCGACCTTGCGCAGCTTCGCCTTGCCTGCGAAGCCGGCGGGTGGGTTGACGGCGTAGGCCGCGCCGCCCGCGAGGCCCTTCGTCACGATCACCAGCGTGCCGCGCCGGGGGTCGACGAGCAGCGTCTCGGCATCGTGGGCTCCGTCGGGGTAGGTGAGCTCGAGGCGCTGGGCGGGAGCGGTGGTGCCGCCCGAGCCCGGGTCGACCGGCTCGGTGACCCGGTACACGCTGACGGACTCGCGAACGGAGTCGTTGTCGCCGATGTCGGCGGCGTAGAGCACCGGGCCGCTCGGGCCGGGCCCGGTGGCGAGGTCCTCCCAGTCGACGTTCGCCGCACCGGCGGCGGTCCAGTTCGCGCTGCCCATCGTGCCGCGGCTGCGCAGCACGCTGAAGACGGGCTCCGCGCCGCTGTCCTCGATCGCCCAGAAGGTCGTCGACGGCGAGCGTCGGCTCACGACCAGGCCCGACAGCTCGTCGAGCGACGGGTCCTGGACCGTGCCACGCGTGTCGATGTCGAGCCCCTTGCAGAGCGGCGGGGTCGAGGAAGCTCCCGAGGCCGGGCGGCGCTTGGATTCGGCGTCCCGCAAGGCCGCGATCTCGCGGTCGGCGCCTGCGCCCAGGTCGTTCGTGCGCGACATGCTCGCCCACAGCGCGCCGATCGCGAGGCCGGCCAGCAGCAGGACACCCAGGGCGATGATCGTCGAGCGCCGCATGCCAGCAGTCTGACGCCTCCGGCGGGCTTCGCGCACCGCCTTGGCCGGGTTCCGAGCACCGCCTCGGCCACGCCGTCCCAGCTCGCCCCGTCGACGAGGGCGGCGCACCCGGCGGTCTCCGGGGCCCGCCGGAAGACGGCCCGTGCGCCCGCGCACACGACGAGCCATCGCCGTCCGCCGAGCTTCGCTACGATCTGCGAGCCCGCCGACGTAGCTCAGGGGTAGAGCACTTCACTCGTAATGAAGGGGTCGTGAGTTCAAATCTCACCGTCGGCTCTCGGCACCGAAGGGTCTCGCGCAAGCGGGGCCCTTCTGCGTTCTGCGGTGCTTCCGTCGTCGTCGGCCGGTGACAGCTGCTCAGCGGTCGCCGTCGAAACTGCCGGAGGCCTTCAGCAGCAGCACGATGGAGCTGGCGGAGCCGACGGCGATCCCGACGGCGATGCCCCGACCGACGTTGTCGGTCAGGAGCCCACCGATCGCGCCGATCACCGCCCCGATGACGACGCACATCGTGATGAGCGCCAGCGACCTCGACCAGAAACCTTCGGGAACCTCGGACATGCCTCGACCGTACCCCCGGAACTGCGCTCCCGAAACATTCCGGCTCGGGCGCGAGCGGGCAATGGCCACCCGGCACCCCAAGGTCGACCGGGCGGAGTCCGGCCACCCGGCACGCCTGGGTCGACCTGGCGGAGTCCAGCCACCCGGCACGCCTGGGCCGACCTGGCGGAGTCCGGCCACCCGGCACGCCCGGGTCGACCTGGCGGAGTCCAGCCGCTGGGCACGCGATACTCGGCGGATGCCCGATCGCAATGTGCTCGGCGGCGATCTCGATCTCTGCGGAACCGATCCCCTCACCGGGTTCTTCCGCGACGGGTGCTGCTCCACCGGGCCTCAGGACACCGGCAGTCACACGATCTGCGCGGTCGTGACGGCCGAGTTCCTCGACCATCAGCGCAGCATCGGCAACGATCTCTCCACACCGATGCCGCAATACCGGTTCCCGGGGCTGAAGCCCGGCGACCGCTGGTGCGTCACCGCCGCGAACTGGCTGCGCGCGCACGACGCCGGAAAGGCCGCCTACGTGGTGCTCGCCGCTACCCACGAGCGTGTCATCGACATCGTGCCGCTCGTCGTGCTGCGCGAGCACGCCGTCGACGTCCCGCCGGACGCCGGCTCGCTCGCCGACTGAAGCGAGCCGGCGGGCGCGGTTCGGCCACGCTGTTCGTTCGGTCGGCGCTGGCTACGGCGCCGGCGGGCCTCGTCCCGAACGCCTCAAACGGACCGTGGTCCACTGGGCTCTCAGACCAGTGGACCACGGTCCGTTTGGGAATTGGCGAGGTCGGCGCTGGCTGCGGCGCCGGCGGGCCTCGTCCCGAGAACCCAAACGGACCACGGTCTTGGTCGCTCTGGGCTACCGGGACCGTGGTCCGTTTGAGGGAAGTGGGGCCGGGGCGTCTCAGCAGGCGATCGGCGCGTCGGTGCCCGGCGCGAGGCAGCGGGTCTCGGCGTCGGGCCTCGAGCGGGCGTTCACGCGATAGCGCGTGGCGAGGCCGACGGCCCCGGGCAGCGTGACCCGCACCTCGACGCGGGCGCCGGCACGAAGCGTCGAGCGGTCGAAGAGCGAGCGCACCACGAGGTGCAGAGCGCCGGTCTTGAAGGTCTTCTTGTAGCGACCCACCGGGCAGCCGACGAGCCTGCCGCCCTTGCAGCGCACGCGCACGGTGGCGCCGGCCGGGACGTGGTCGACCACGATCTTCGTGGCGCGGGTGAGGCGGGTCGTCGATGCCTTCGACTTGCCCTCTGCAGACGTCGGCGCCTGCGAGCGCCGGGCGACGAGGGCGAAGGTGATGCGCGGGACAGCGCCGACGCGAGGGGCGCCGGTCGCCCCGGAGGTCGCCTGGTGGCCCGAGGTCGTCTGGCTTGCCGCGGCGGTCGGCGTCGGCGTGGTCGCGGCGGTGGGCGCGGGCGTTGGGACGGCAGCGACCGGTGAGGGCGTCGGCGTCGCCTTCGTCGCAGTGCCCGTCGTTCCACTTCCGGTCGTCGTGCCAGAGCCCGACCCGCTCGACCCGGAGCCGCTCGGGCTCGGGCTGGGAGTGGGGCTTGCGACGAACGCGTCCTTGCCGTCGCAGTCCTGGTCGATGCCGTCGC
>JAURVW010000618.1 GCA_030655275.1 Solirubrobacteraceae bacterium | reverse complement strand
GCACGGCCATCATCGCCAGCGCCGCCCTCGGTGGGCGCGGCAAGGTGGTCACCATCGAAAACTGTGGCGTGGCCGCGGCACGAAACCTCGGGGAGACGGAATCTTCCGAACTCGCCGACTTCATCCTGTTCCTCGATGCGGACGACGTCCTGGCGCCGGAGATGGCCCAGACCCTCGTGGCCAAACTGGCGGGGAACGACGGTGCTCGGGCGGCCTTCTGCGGGCTGCGCTTCATCGATGAGAACAGCCGGCCCGTGTTCCCGACCAAATACGACTCCAGGCGGACGTCGCGGCGCGGCCGGATCTCCTATATCGACGACGACGAGGCCCTCACTCCGTTCCTCTCGATCTTGGAGCACGCCTGCATGTATCCGTCCAACACCGTCCTTCGTCGGTCCGTGCTGGAAGCGACCGGGGGCTTCGATGTCGACCTGGGTCAGCCCTTCGAAGACACGGACCTCTATCTGCGCGTCGCCCTACGTGGTCAGGTCCTGTTCGTCGACGAGAAGCTCGCGCAATACAGACGGCACGCGACCCAGTCGACTGCGAGCGACGAGCGCTTCTCCGCACAGCAACACCGTTTCTTCGCGAAATGGCGGGACCTGTCCCGGTTGCCCGCTGCAGACCGCCGCGTCGTGCGCGCTGCGTGGCGACGACACGACGGGGTCTTCACCCGGACGCTCGGACTCCGAGCCGCGAGAAACGCGGCGCGGCGTGGCAACTGGCGGATGACGATCCGGTTCACCGGGGGGGTTGTGCGTGCGCTGCTTCGAGTTGCGTTGTCGTTCCCCGTCGGTGCGCTCGACCGGCTCAGGAGCGCCCCGCCACGCCCAGACAGTTGACGTGCGCCGGGGCGCCGCCTTCGGCGAGGCCCGGCGCCGTCACTGTCCGGACCGGACTGTCGCATGCAGATCGAACCAGGTCTGCCAAGGCTCCACGGCCCCGTCGCCGCCGAATCGCTGCAGCAGTGCCCGCCACGTCTCTTTGACGTCTGCGGCGGTTTCCCATCGACCGTGCGTCTGCGGCCCGATGGGGCCCGATGATCCGGAGGCATGACCGCTAGGTCCAGGGTCGACGCGCCGCCGGACCCGCGCCGGGAGCCGGTCACCGAGGGAGGGTCGCCGCGGGACGGCACGGAACGTCGTCTGGTCGACGATCTTGAACGCGTCGTATCCACGAGACTCCAGGAGGAGAACGTCTGCATCAGGACCCCGTTCCTCCGCGAGCTCCATCGAGACGTACTCCGGCCGCGTTCCCGGCTCGATACCGGCGACACAGACGTGATCGAAGCCCTCGACGTCCACCTTGCAGTAGAGCGCCGCCTCGCGTTCGGCGAGGACCGATGAGAACGGGCGCGTTTCGACTGAGACTCGATGGCATCGACTTCCGTCACGGCTTGCGATGCGCCGGTCGAATGAACTCCAGACCGGGCGGTCGTCACAGACCCAGAAGTCCGCCGTTCCCGCCGTGTCGCTGATCCCGACCTCCAGCACGGTCAGCCGACCACCCGCGATCTCGGTCGTGAAACGCTGCC
>JAURVW010000616.1 GCA_030655275.1 Solirubrobacteraceae bacterium | reverse complement strand
ATGCGAGCGTCGGATCGCTCGCACCGCGCAGCCAGACGCCCCGCAGCACCGCGTCTCGCACTCTCCCGAGCACGGCGCCGTCGATCACCTCGCCCGGCAGCACGACGGGGATGCCCGGCGGATAGGGCACGATCGCCTCGGCCGCGATGCGCCCGTCGCTGCGCTCGACGGGCGTGAGGCGGCTTGGAGCCCAGAGCGCGTCGCGTGGCGTCCAGCCACGGGCGGCGCCGGTGTGCGGCATGAGGTCCTCGACGAGGTCGGGGATGTCGCGGTCCGCCCAGCTGCGGCTGAGGCGTGCGAGGCCGTCGATGAGCGGAGCCGCCGTGGTGGCCGGCGACTCTCCGAGCCCGAAGATGGCGACGATCACGCGATCCTGGGCGAGTTCGAGCTCGATGCCATCTTCGGCCCGCAGGCGAGCGGCGAGCTGCAGGCCCGTGAGGCCGGTGCGGCGCACGTCGAGGCAGAGGCGCAGCGGGTCGATCCCGTGCACGCCCGGGTGGCCGAGCAGCCGGTCGTCGATCACGTCGAGACCGGGCAGGGAGCGCAGCGCGTCGCGCACCTGCGCCAGCTCGTGCACAGCGCTCTCGAGGAGCACCTCGCCCTCGGATTCTGCTCGCGCACGGGCCAGGTCGAGCGACGCCATGAGGAGACTGCTCGGACTCGTGCTCGTCACGAGGCCCAGTGCGCGGTCGATCGCACCCTCGCCCAGCCAGTCCGGGGCCGTCGCCGCGCGGTGCAGCATCGCGGAGCCGCCGAGGCTGCCGAGGTGCTTGTGGGTGCTGGAGATCACGAGGTCGGCCCCGGCGGAGATCGCGTCGGTCGGCAGCAGCGAGGAAAACCGCAGATGCGCGCCCCAGGCTTCGTCGACGATCAGGGCGGCGCCATGGCGGTGGGCCACCTCGGCCAGTCCGGCGGCGTCGGCGCAGACGCCGTAGTAGGTGGGCGAGACGACGAAGACGGCGCGGATGCCCGGGGCGCGCCGCAGGGTGTCGTCGAGCGCGGCCGGCGTGACGCCGTGGGCGATGCCGAGGCGGCGGTCGAACGCCGGGAGGATGGAGGTCGGCAGCAGGCCGGCGAGCGCGACCCCGTTGAAGGTGCTGCCGTGGGACGTGCGCTGCACCGCGACGCGTCGCTCACCCTGCGCCACCGCCAGGCACGCGGCGAGGTTGCCCTGCGTGGCCCCGGCGGTGAGGAACCAGGTGCGCGCGGCGCCCCAGGCCCGTGCCGCTCGGCGCTCGGCCCGCTCCAGCGGTGCGGCGCGGCCGTCGCCTGCCGGACGGTCGACGCCCGGGATCAGGAGCGGCAGGTCGAAGGTCTCGGCCCCGCCGAGCCGAGCCGACAGCGCCCGCGGAGCAGCGGGCCCACCCTTGTGGCCCGGCACCGTGAAGCGCCTGGGCTCCGCGGCGGCGAAGGCGCGGACCGCCTCGGCATACGGCGCTCCGAGCTGGTCGGCCGAGGCGGTGGGAGCCGACCTCGCGACGGGCTGATTGAGCAGTTCGGTCATGGGGGACGACGTTGCTCGTCCCCTGGCGCGTTTGCATCGGTGAGGTCACTGAACTCACCCAGGCCGGTGCGGCATCGCACCTCGGTGAGCCCGCGCGCCCACCGAGGTGCGTGAGGCCCTGACGGACCGGCCGGCTGGCCCTACTTCGCCTTCTTGGCGGTGAAGGTGACCGGCTGCTTCTTCACCTGCACGAAGACGCCCTCCTTGTTCTTCTGCTGGACGACGAGCGTCGCTCTGATGCGTTTCTGCGACGCCAGCGCCTTGCGTGCCTTGGCGCTCAGGCGGACCTTGACCTTCTTGGTCTCCCCGCCGTTCATCGTGAACTCGAGCTTGCCGAGGACGACCTCCTTCGGCTTCTTCTTCGGGGTCTTCCCCGGAGCGGACAGACGGGCGCCGGTGCCGGGAAAACCCTTTACGTACTCGTGCGTCTGGATCAGATAGATCAGCGAGCACTTGTCGGCCGGCGGACCGACGCAGATCTGGTTCGAGTTGACCGTGTCGCCGGTCGTGTTGACCTTGCCGACCTCGGCCCTGCCGACGGTCGTCGGCGCGACCACGATCGGCGTCGGGGTCGGCGCGGGTACCGCGGCCGGGACCTGCGTCGGGGCCGGGGAGAACAACGGCTCGGACGGATCCAGCGGGTTCGGCGTCGGCGTCGGCGCGCCCGGGACCGGTGTGGGCGTCGGGCTGCCCGGAACGGGTGTCGGGCTCGGCGTCGGGCTGCTACCGCCCGCGGCGATCCGGCCGAGCCGGCCCGTCCCGGTCGCCGTGCTGGCCGTGAACCAGACGTCGCCGTTGGCTGCCGGGGCCAGCGCGAACGAAGCGTTCGCGCCGGTCTTGTACACCGTCGCCGAGATGTTGGACTGACCCGGGACGATCCGCACGAGCGCATTCGCGGACGTTTTGACGTAGGGACTGTTCGACTGTGCCACCCACAGGGCGCCGTCCGGCGCCAGGCGGATTGCTCGCGGCTTGCTGTTGCCGAACGAGGGATCGATGGCGGTCATCGCGTACTGCGTGAAGGTGCCCGGGCCGGTGTCGAGCCGGCCGACGGTGTTGTCGAGCTCGTTCGTGAACCAGACCGACCCGTCCTTCGCGAGGGCGACGTCCGTGATGCCCGTCCCGGTGTACGAGCCGGAGCACGGCGGCATGGGCTTGCAGGGCGTCACCTGGTACTCGTCGTAGGCGGTGCCGTGGGCTCGGGCGACCCGCCAGCCCGGGTTGCCGGGGCTGGCCTGCGCGAACCAGGCTCCGCCCGCGCCGTCGGCCACGATCCCCTTCGGCTGGGCGTCGTAACGCAGGCTGTCGATGGTGGTGCTCGGCGGCCGAACCGCGAGGTTCGGCAACTCGGTCACCCCGAGCGAACTGCCCGCGCGGGCCACGCGGTTGCCGGGGAAGTTCCCCGAGCCTGCCGGCGACTCGACGTTGCTGGATCCGTATTCGCTGAACCACGCCTCGTGGGTCGTCTGGTCGACATCGATCCCCCACAACCCACCGCTGGCAGTGGTGGCCCGCACGCCGGCGACCCCGGTACCGGTGTTCGCAGCGAGCTGGAGCGTGTCGGCGTTGCCCAGCAGGCCGTCGC
>JAURVW010000615.1 GCA_030655275.1 Solirubrobacteraceae bacterium | reverse complement strand
GGTCGCGGCGCACCTGATGCTGGCGCCGCCCTCCGGTCAGTCGTGGGTGTCGGAGATGCTCGTCGACGCCGCCCGCGCATCGCTTCGCGCGGGCGCCCCCGCCGATGCCGTGGCCTCCTTCACCCGTGCCCTCGCCGAACCGCCGCCACAGGAGGCCCGCGCCGCCGTCACGTTCGCCCTGGGACGAGCGGCCATCCACCTCGACGGTCCGGCTGCCGAGGGGCATCTGCGGGAGGCGCTGCGCCTGGCCGTGGGCTCGAGCGCGCGCGCCCATGTCGCGCTGGATCTCGCTCGTCTGCTGATGTTCCTCGGACGGGTCGGTGAGAGCATTCCCCTGCTCAGGGCCGCGGCTGCCGAGCTCGGGACCGAGGATGCCGACCTCGGGCGGATGGTCATCACGGCCGAACTGATGGCGTCGCTCTACGACCCGGCAATCACGCCCGTCCCCGAACACCTCGCAGCAGGAGCCCGGCTCCCGCTCGAGCCGGGGCTCGGGGCCAAGATGCTCGCCGCCATGACGGCGACGATCCTCTCGCACGCCGGCGGATCGGCGCGCGACGTCGCCGACCTTGCCCGCGCCTCCCTCGACGGTGGCGACCTCCTGCGAGCCGACAGCGTCTTTCTGTCGGTCAGCGCGGTGCTCACGCTCGATCTCGCCGACCGCCCCGAGGCCGAAGAGGCGTGGAGGACGTTGATCAAGGCCGCGCGCGATCACGGCTCCCATCCGTCGCGGTTCTCCACCAACCTCTTCCGCGGGTATGCCCTGGCCCGCCGAGGCGCCCTCGACGACGCCGATCGTTCCCTCGACGACGCCATGGATGCGCTGGCGGACTGGAACCTCGAGCCGAGCGGGCAATGGCACGCTGCGGCGTTCCGTTCGTTCGTGCGGCGTGAGCAGGGTGATCTCGTCGGAGCCCGGGCCGCGCTGTCGATGACGCCGCGCCCGGTCGATGCCTCCGACGCGGCCCGACTCTGGGTCGACGGCGAGATCCGACTCCTCCTCGCCGAGGGGCGCGCCCACGAGGCCCTGGCAGCGGCCGACGATGCCACGCGCCGATTCGCACATCTCGTCAGTCCGCTCGACACGCCCATGGCGCTGCTGCGGGCCCGGGCGCTGATCGCGCTCGAACGGCCCGAGGAGGCGGTCGCCGCCGCCGAGGAGGCGTTGGCGCAGGCGCGCCTCTGGGGCGCGCCGGGTACGGTCGCGCGAGCCCTTCGCGTGCTCGGGACCGCGCAGGGCGCCGGCGGCATCGAGACCCTGCGGGAGGCCGTCGACACGGCGACTGACACGCCTGCCAGGCTCGAACTCGCGAAGGCCCGGCTCGCCCTCGGTGCGGCGCTGCGAGAACGCGGCGACGAGACACAGGCCCGCACCGTCCTGCGCGAGGCGCTGGAACTCGCGGCCCAGCTCGGCACGCACGGGCTGATCGCCGACGTGCGCCGTGAACTGCTCGCCGCGGGCGGGCGGCCGCGCAGCACCGCACTCTCCGGACCGGCTGCGCTCACGGCCTCCGAGCGCCGCGTCGCCGAGCAGGCCGCGGGCGGCGCCACGAACCGCGAGATCGCCGAGGCGCTCGTCGTGACCCAGAAGACGGTCGAGCTGCACCTCAGCAACGCGTACCGCAAGCTCGGCGTCGCGGGCCGGCGCGATCTCGGGGCCGCGCTCGAGACGTCCGAGGGTTGAGCGCGCCGGTCAGCGCTCCGCGTCGACGTAGAACCACTGCCCGCGCCGCCGCCGGAAGGCGCTGCGTTCGCGCAGCTGGCCGTGCTTGCGCTCGAGGTCGTCCCAGAACGTCGCGACGAACTCCACGACGCCCTCGTCGTCGTCCGGTCCACCCCGCTGCGTCTCGATGATCTCCAGGCGCTGCCACTCGACCTCGGGTTCCAGCTCGATCGACCGCGGGCTCGTCCTCGGGTCCCAGGTGGCCAGCAGGTAGTCGGCGTCGCGGAGCGCGAACGCGCTGAACCGCGATCGCATGAGCCGCTCGGCGGTCGGTGCGGTCGGCTCCCCCACCGAGCGGCCCTCATGGAGCACGCCGCAGCAGTCGGCGTAGGCCGCGCCCGACCCACACGGGCAGCGCTTCGGCTTGGGCGGCGAGGAGACGGGCGGCGTCATCGGGTGCACGGCTCAGGCGGGCGGGACATCCGACGGTTCTACCCGGCGTCCCAGACGTTGTCCACCGGACGGCCCCGCTGCGGGTGGCGCTGCGATAGTCGGCGCATGCTTCGTCGTCGACTCGACCTCAACGGCGCCACGGTGCTGATCACCGGCGGCGGGAGCGGCATCGGGGCCGAAGGCGCGCGTCAGCTCGCCCGCCGGGGCGCGAGCCTCGCGCTCGTCGATGTCGACGAGGCCGGACTGGCGGCGGTCGTCGCGGAGCTCGGCTCGAAGGCGAGGGCGTACACGGGCAGCGTGGCCGATCGCGGGCGCCTGGACGAGATCGTCGCGGAGGTACTCGCGTGGACCGGTCGCCTCGACGTCGTCTGGGCGAACGCGGGCATCGCCGCCGAGCCCGTCGCGACGATCGCGACGGTCGACGAGGCGACGTTCGAGCGGGTCGTGGAGATCGACTTCCTCGGCGTGTGGCGCACGATCCGTGCCGCGCTGCCGGCCGTGCGCGCCTCGGGCGGGCACGTCCTCCTGACCGGGTCGATCTACGCCTTCGCCAATGGCGTCGCGAACGCCCCGTACGGCGCGTCGAAGGCCGCGGTCGAGTCGCTGGGCCGGTCGCTGCGAGCCGAGCTCGCGGGCACAGGCACCACCGCCGGCGTGCTCTATCCCGGCTGGATCGAGACGCCGATCGTGCAGGAGTCGCGCTACATCGACCCGGTCGCCAAGGAACTCACGGCGATCGGCTTTCCGGGGCC
>JAURVW010000610.1 GCA_030655275.1 Solirubrobacteraceae bacterium | reverse complement strand
GGGCGGTGTCGTGTCCGGTCGTTTGTCTAGTCGTCATGTGCTGACCACCTCGGGCCAGCGTCACCGGACGTGAGGACAGTCGGCTCAGCTCACGACGGGGCCTGTGGAGAAGTCGTCACAACAAGCCGCCTGTGGACGACTCCTGGTCAATTCCACAGGGTGGGCGTCACGTGACGCGTCGTCGTCAGCCAGCGAGGGCGGGTGTCCCGCAGGACGGCGTGCGCAGTGGCGTGTAGGTCGAGCCCGCGACGGTCAACCCGACGGTGTTTCTCAGCGTCGTTGTCAGGGCCGCGACAAGTGGATCGACGGCCAGCGACAGCAGCGGGGTGAGCAGCCGCTGCGCGATCGAGTTGATGACCCCGCTGACGCCGCTCAAGATGCCCCCGACCAGGGGGGTGCCGCTGGCGTTGGTGAACTTGCCGTCAGTGACCAGCGAGGTCGAGATCCTCAGGGACGGGACCGACAGGTCGCCGCTCGGCCCAGCCTTCCCGGTGTCGTAGTCGTCGGGCACCTTCAAGGTGGCTGTCACCGACTTGTCAATCGTGTCTGTGGTTCCGACGAGAGTGAAGGTCGAGGTCACCGTCTCCGTCCTGCGATTGAGCAACGGACCGTAGGTCCGGGTCTCGCTGATCGTGAGCGGGATGGATACCGAGACGGGCGCCAGCGAGGCGGACTCCCTGACCGCGAGCGAGTTCGCTGCCGCACCGGTGCAATTGAGAGCGGTGACCTCTCCCGAGGCGGAGGCAAGCGAGACCCTTGCCGTGACCGGGCCGAGCGACACCGTGGGGACCCCGTAGCAATCCTGGGCAAACAACGCTCCGACAACCGAACACAACACCCCGTTGACCACTCCGGTCAGCGACGTCACCAGGTCACCGACGATCGAGCCGGGAGACAGGATGTTGGCTGTCGCCGTGACAGAGGTCTGCCCCATGGTCTTCTTGCCGTCTCCCAGGCACACCCGCATCGGCCGGCTACCCACGGTAAGACTGACGGACGTCGCTCCGGTCAGGCCGGCGGGCAGTACGACATTCGCCGCGACCGGGTTGGTTCCGTTGGCCAGCTGCACTCCTGCAGCAGCGAGATCGAAGGCGTTGACGGTGGTGCCGAGTGCAGATGCTCCGCCCTGGGTGATTCCGAGCAGCTCACCGACGTTGATCCCGGGCGGCTTGTTGGCCAACGGGCCCAGATTGCCAGTGATCTGCGAGTTCAACGCAGAGATGGCGGTCGATGCCGCGCCCTGCTGGGTCAGTGCCGTCGCCTGGGCCTGGAGCAGCTGAGCCGC
>JAURVW010000609.1 GCA_030655275.1 Solirubrobacteraceae bacterium | reverse complement strand
TCCTGAGCGCTGTTCCCTCGCCCGCGACCGCTCGCTAGGCTGGCCGGGACGCGTCGCGGCCTCTCCGCAGCGCGAGAACCGGAGGAATCATGCCCGTCACCAGCGAAGCCGCCAGCACCTGGACCGGATCGCTCATGGAAGGATCCGGCACGGTCGCGTTCTCGTCGTCGAACCTCGGCACCTTCCCCCTGAACTGGAAGGCGCGCAGCGAAGGCAGCGACACTACGACCACGCCGGAAGAGCTCATCGCCGCCGCACACTCCTCGTGCTTCAGCATGGCCCTCTCACACGCCCTCGCCGAGAACGGCACTCCCCCGGAGCGGGTGAACACCAGCGCGTCCGTGACATTCAAGCCGGGCGTCGGCATCACCGGCAGCCACCTCAACGTGAACGCCGTCGTCCCCGGTCTCTCGCCGGAGAAGTTCCAGGAGATCGCCGCGGAGGCGAAGACGGGCTGCCCGGTCTCTCTGGCGCTCGCGGGCATCGAGATCACCCTCGAAGCCACGCTGGCCTGATCACGCGCTCGCCAGTTCACTCGCGCGAACGGGCGGCACGGGCGAGTCGGATGGCTTCCCGGATGCTGGCCCTGGCGTCTTTGCGGCGCCCCGCAGCATCCTGCACCACGCCCAACCGGTAGCGGGCGCGCCAGTCCGCGCCCGGCGCCTCCGCCTCGGCCGTGTACCGAGCGATCAGCGGATCGGCGTCGGCGCGGGCGATGCGGCCGCTCGGAGTGAGCTCGGTCTCGACCGGCGGCATCCCGCCCTCTGCGTCGAGCGTTCGACCGAGGCGATCGGCGGCGAACCCGAACTGCATCTCACGCAGCAGCGCCCACGCTCCGATGGGCGTGAGCACGATCAGCGTGATCCCCATGCCGATCGACACCGGTGAACCCACCGCGATGAACATGACAGCCAGCCAGATCGCGACGGCGAGATACACGAGGAGCGCCGCGGCCATCAGGCCGACGCCGATCCGTGACATCACGAGCGGATGCCGATGTCGATCATGTTCTCGAGACCGACGATCACACCGGTGGCGGTGAGCGCGTACGGGACGGCGAGCCGGATACCCGGTGCGTACGCCAGAGCCGGATCGATCGTGTCGTGGGCGAACGTGAGGGATTCGCCGGGCCCGGACAGGATGACCTCCTGCTTGGCGATCACCCCGGGCCGGCGCAGCGAGTGGATCGGGACGCTGCCGACCTGCTGACCTCGGGCACGCTGATCGGCGTGGGGCGCGCTGACCGGCCCCTGCTCCGCACGCGCGGCAGCGATCAGCTCCGCCGTGCGCACCGCGGTACCGCGCGGAGAGTCGACCTTGCGCTCGTGATGGGCTTCGACGATCTCGGCCGAGC
>JAURVW010000604.1 GCA_030655275.1 Solirubrobacteraceae bacterium | reverse complement strand
ACACGGCCGGTTTCACCGGTCGCGAACGGAGGCATGTTGTAGTGCAGCATGAAGTGCTCGGTGTACTCGCCGGCGAGTGCATCGATCTTCTGCGCGTCCCGCGCGGTGCCGAGCGTGGCGGCGACCAGCGCCTGCGTCTCGCCGCGCGTGAACAGCGCCGAGCCGTGGGCGCGCGGCAGCACGCTGTTGCGGATCTCGATCGCGCGCACGGTGCGCGTGTCGCGGCCGTCGATGCGCGGTTCGCCGGCGAGGATCTGGCTGCGCACGATCTTCGCTTCGATCTCGAACAGCACGTTGTCGAGACCGACCTTGTCGAAGGTCACGCCTTCGCCTTGCAGCGAAGCGATGGTCGCGGCCGTGACGGCGCGGGTCGCTTGCGTGCGGGCCTGCTTCGAGCGGATCTGATAGGCCTCGCGCAGCGGCGCTTCGGCGAGTGCCGTGACCTTCGCGATGAAGGGCTCGTCCTTCGGTGCGGCGACCCAGTCCCAGGCCGGCTTGCCGGCGTCACGCACCAGTTCGTGGATCGCGTTGATGGCGATGTTGGCCTGCTCGTGACCGAACACGACGCCGCCCAGCATGATCTCTTCCGAGAGTTGCTTGGCTTCGGACTCGACCATCAGCACGGCGGCTTCGGTGCCGGCAACGATCAGGTCCATCTGCGAATCGAGCAGTTGCGTCTTGCCCGGGTTCAGCACGTACTGGCCGTTGATGTAGCCGACGCGCGCAGCGCCGACCGGGCCCGCGAACGGGATGCCCGAGATCGCGAGCGCAGCGGATGAACCGATCAGCGCGGCGATGTCGGCCGAGACTTCCGGGTTCAGCGACAGCACGTGCACGACGACCTGCACTTCGTTGTAGAAGCCTTCGGGGAACAGCGGGCGCAGCGGCCGGTCGATCAGGCGCGAGGTCAGCGTCTCGAGCTCGCTCGGGCGGCCTTCGCGCTTGAAGAAGCTGCCCGGGATCTTGCCGGCGGCGTACGTCTTCTCGATGTAGTCGACGGTCAGCGGGAAGAAATCCTGGCCCGGCTTCGGGTTCTTGGCG
>JAURVW010000599.1 GCA_030655275.1 Solirubrobacteraceae bacterium | reverse complement strand
GACGTGACGCTGACGCCCACCGCCCGCAACCTCCTCGCGACCGTCGTCGTCGTCGGACTGCTCATCGCCGCCGTCGGCGCGGCCGTCTTCTCGGCGTACACGTCGGTCGCCGGCAACGAGGACAACCGCTTCACCGCCGGCACGATCAAGCTGACCGACAACGACGCGGGCAACGCCCTCTTCGAGGTCAACGGCTTCACCCCCGGCGACTCGTTCATCCGCTGCATCCGCGTCGGGTACGAGAGCACCGGCGGCGTGCGCTCGGACGTCAAGCTCTACGGCGCCTCCGGCGGCGACGGCCTGGCCGACTACCTCGACGTGCGCGTGCGCCGCGGCACGATGCCGGCGGTCGGCACCTCCGGCGACTGCACCGGCTTCACCCCGGACGCGACCGACTACAACGGCGACGGCGACGGCGTGATCGTCGACTCCGCCCTTTCGATCTTCCCCGCCGACTACGCCTCCGGGATCGCCGACCCGGTCGCGGAGTGGGACGACGGCGACGCCGCCGTCTACGAGATCACCCTCACGGTGCAGAACGACAATGCCGCGCAGGGGCTCTCCGCCACGCAGGACTTCTCGTTCGAGGCCCGCAACCTGTGAGTTCGGCCACGGCCACTCCCGGTGCGGTCCTCAGCGCGCCACGGTCCGTCTCGCCCGTCGGCCGCATCGGCACGTTCCTCAGCGGCGTCCTGCTGCTCGTGGCGCTGATGGTGCTCGTCGCCGTCGTCGTCGCCGGCGCGAACGGCCTGCGCGTCCGCGTCGAGCAGACGGGGTCGATGGCCCCGGCGCTGCAGCCCGGCGACCTCGTGATCGTCAAGCAGGTGGCCGTCGACTCGGTCGCGCTCGGCGACGTGATCGGCGTGCGCACCGCGGCGGGCCAGGTGATCGTCCATCGCGTGCAGCGCGTCGACGGCGCCGGGGGCGCGCTGCGCGTCACGACCCGTGGCGACGCCAACCCCACGAGTGAGACCTGGACCATCCCCCGCGGCAGCGAGGTCGCCCTCGTGCGCGGGTCGATCCCGTCGCTCGGCTCGATGGTCGATGCGGTCAAGGGGCCGTTCGCCGCCTTCGCCGTGCTCATCGCTGGCCTGTTGCTCGCGCTCTCGCAGCTGCGGTCGATCTGGAGCCGGCCGGCATGATCGGCCTGCGCCGCGCCGCGGCCGCCGGTGGCGCGGTCTTCGCGCTCGCCGGATCCGCCTTCGCCGCCGACCAGATCGTCGGGCGCGACCGCGCTCCGGCCGCCGCGACCGTCACGATCAACGCCTCCGCCCCGCTCTTCCAGGCCGAGGGCCTCGTGAACGGGCAGGTCCTCGACCGCTGCACGGTGCTCACGAACGAAGGTCCGCAGCCCGCCGACGTCACCCTCTTCGGCAGCGCCTCCCAGGCCGACCTCTCGCCCTGGCTCGACCTCGAGCTCGTCCGCGGCACCCTGCCGGACGACACCACCGCCGGCGACTGCACGGGCTTCACCGCCGACCCGGTCGACTACGGCGCCGGCCAGGACGGCGTCGTGTTCCGCGGCACCCTCGATGCCCTGCCGAACGCCGACGACGGCATCGCCGACCCGACCCGCTGGGCCGTCGGCGAGCGCCACGCCTACCTCCTGCGGATCCACTACACGGGCGACGACCCCCAGCAGGGGCTGACCACCGTGCAGTCCTTCAACTGGGGCGCGACGCCGTTCGACGACCGCCCCGCGGACCCGTACGTCGAGCCGGCGCCCGATCCGACGACCCCCGGCGGCGCCTCGGGCTTCGGCGGGTCCTCGACCCCTGCCCCGCCCTCGCAGACGACGACGCCGCCCGCGACGATCCGGCTCGAGCGCCAGTGCAACGTCATCACCTTCCCGACCCGCGCCTACATCGGCGCCCGCGCGATCTCGCGCGTCACGAAGGTCAAGACGGGCTCGTCGTCGGCCAAGGGCGAGAAGCAGGAGCTCTCGGGCTCCGGCGCCGTGCAGCAGCCGCTCTCCTCCTCCACCGACTCGGTCGTCTCGGCCCTCGAGGAAGAGAACGTCGGGCCCGCCGAGCTCGAGCGCCGTCAGGACCTCCTGGCCTCCACACGCCGCACGGGCACGGGCAGCACCGCCCGCCGCAGTCCCGTGCTCGTCGTGCGCCTCTCCCCGGGCAAGGACGACACGATCGCCGTGCGGGTGGGTCTGCGCAAGAACGCGAAGATGACCTCTCCGAAGCGCTGGCGCTGGGTGCGGTTCCGCCTCAACTCCAGCCCTACGAAGAGCACGCTGAAGTGGCCCTTCACCGCCACGGCGAAGATGGGCCAGCTCAAGACGGGCTACAACCAGATCGACCTCACCCTCAACCGCGGCGCGAGCGAAGAGCGCCTCGAGGGCCTGCCGCAGCTGCTGCGCCGCTCCTTCGCCTTCATGGTCGGCGAGCCCAAGGGCACCACGGGGACCGGCACCGTCGCCGACTGCTCCCTCGGGTAGCGGTACCGTCGGCAGGGTGAGCCGCCGCCCTTCGGGCGCGGGCTCGAATCCTCCGGAGGTGGCCGTGACCCAATCCAGCAAGAGCGAGCCCGGTGCGCAGCCGCCCGGCACCCCGCCGATGCCCGACGTGCCCGGCGTCGAGGTCGACCACGAGTACTACGACCTTCCCTCGGTGCGGATGCACGTCGCCCGGGTCGGCGACCGGTCGCTGCCGGCGATCCTGCTCGTGCACGGCTGGCCCGAGCATTGGTGGATGTGGCGCGGCGTGCTCGGCGAGCTCGCGAAGGAGGCTCACCTGATCGTGCCCGACCTGCGCGGGCATGGCTGGAGCAGCGTCCCGACCGGCCGCCACGCGGCCGACAAGGGTGCGCTCGCCGAGGATCTCGCCCACCTGCTCGATGCGATGAGCATCGACGACATTGCGATCGCCGGCCACGACTGGGGCGCCTACGCCTCCCAGCTCCTCGCGCTCGAGCACCCGGAGAAGGTGCGGCGCCTGCTCGTCTTCTCGATCTCCTCGGTGATCCCCGCGCCGCTGCCGCCGATCAAGGCGCTGTGGCCGCTGAAGTACCAGATCGGCCTGGCCTGGCCGTTCTCCGACAAGATCATCGCGCGATCCGCCGGCACGATGATCGCCAAGGCCAAACGTGCCGACGTGCGCCAGCGCCAGCAGTACGCGCCCGAGGACAGCGCGGTCTACGGGCGCCAGCAGGCCGATCCGGCCCGGGCGAAGTTCACGCAGACGATGTACCGCTCGTTCCTGCTGGGCGACCTGCGCCGTCTGGCCGGCAAGTACAAGGGAAGCAGGTTCACGGTGCCCGTGCGCTTCGTCTTCGCCGAACACGACGGGTTCGTGTCGGTCCGGTTCGGCGACCACCTCACCCGCCAGGGCGAGCAGGTCGAGGTGGTCACGCAGAACCTGACCGGTCACTTCGTCGTCGACGAGGACCCCACGTACGTCGCGGGGCAGATCCGCGAGTGGATCCTGCCCGCGGCGGTGCCGCTGGCCGGCTAGGTCAGCGCTTGGGGCGGTTCGCCCGGCGCGCGGCCTTCTGGCGCTTGGACTTCTGACGCTTCTTGTTCTTGCCGACGGGGTTCGACGACGAGCCCTCACCCTCGAACATCGTCTTCGGCACGGCGCGGGTGGCGGCCGGGTCGACCGGTCGGCGGGCCGGTGCGCGGCGCGGATCCTCGGGACCCGCCGCCGTGCGGGCATCGCGGAAGATGAAGAACGCGGCGCCGCCGATCGCGATGAAGGCGGCGATGCCGAGCCACACGCCGATCGAGACGCTGCCGCCACCGTCGGCCTCGTCGGCCGCGTCGCGGGCGGCGCGCGCCTCTTCCTTCGTCTGCGGGTTCGTGTCGATCAGCTGCGCGGAGGCCGGCATCGGTGCAGTGACGAGCGCCACCGAGCCGACGGCGAGCACCGCGAGGAGAAGCGCGAAGAGGCGACGGGTGGGACGGAGAGCCGGCAGAGCGTGAAGCACAACCGCGCGAGGGTATCGAATCGGTCCGCCTGCGTAGACTGGGAGGCATGGCCCAGAGGCAACGTCAGGTCCGGATGCAGCAGGGAGCCTCGATCGGCTCGATGCAGGATCTCGAGAACCGATCCGACGAGGAGCTCGAGAACGAGACCCGTCACCGCGCGGCCGCACAGGCCCTGCTCGGCGCCCGCGCCGCGCAGCGTTACGACGCACCGAAGGCGAAGGCGCACTTCCAGCGTGCGATCGCCGCGGCCCGCCCGCAGGAGCGCATGCAGATCCGTCGCATGGCCGACGCGTCGATCGCGCTCGCCGAGCGCCGTCCCGACGCGCTGAAGGCCGCCGTGCAGAAGCTCGGCCAGGAAGCGCCGAGCAACCGCCAGCTGTTCCTGCTGCGCGTGATGGGAATCGTCGCGCCACCGAAGAGCGCCGGCCTGCCGAAGCGGATCATCGGCATCCTCGCCGTCGTCCTCTTCATCCTCGCCCTCTTCGCGGTCTCCTTCGGGATCGTCTCGCTGCTGCTGTGGCCCGTCGCCGACGTGAGCACCGGCCCGCGCTTCTTCTACGCGTTCCTGCTGATCGTGCTCGTGTTCGTCGGACTGTTCCTGTTCGGCCGACGCCGCCAGAAGCGCGCCGCCGCCGCGGGTCCGCCCGCCCGACGCTGACGCCGGTGGCAGGCCCCCGCCGGAGCGCCGTGC
>JAURVW010000598.1 GCA_030655275.1 Solirubrobacteraceae bacterium | reverse complement strand
CACGCCGTCGCCGCCGAGACGCTCGGTTCGCTCGACCAGGCCGCCGTCGCCTGCGTCGCCCCGGACGCCGAGGGCGCGATGCGCGCACTCGACGCCGCGGGGCTCGCCCTGGGCACGGCCGGCTGAGTCGGCTCCGCCCGGCGCACCTCTCCCATGGACCCGTTCGATCCCACGACGCCGCCCACCGGCCCCGACCTCGGCAAGCCCGAGGGCGAGCCGACCGAGGGGCCTGCGTCGCCGCCGCGGCGCCGGCGCAGGCGGCTGCGGGTCTTCTTCGTGGCGGTCGTGGTCGGGATCGGCTTCGGCGCCGTGGCGATCGCCAAGTTCGGCCAGGACGACGCGCCGCCGAAGGTGAAGGCGGCCGCCGGCATGGTGGTGCCGTCGACGCCGCCCACGGGTCAGGCCGGCCAGGGTGGTCCGGTCGGTGGGGTGGACTGGATGCAGGCGATGCTTCGCGGCGTGAAGCAGGGCCCGATGACCATCGGCGCCGGGCCGTACACCATCGTCGAGTTCGTCGACTTCCAGTGCCCGTTCTGCGCCCAGCACGAGCTCCAGTACCAGCCGGCGGCGGTCGAGGAGCTCGTCCGCACGAACCGCGCCCGGCTCTCGATCCTGCCGCTCGCGTTCCTCGGCGAGGACTCCGAGAAGGCGCGCACGGTGTACCTCAAGCTCAGCGAACGCGACCTCGGTTGGCAGTTCGCCGACCTCTTCTTCCGCAACCAGGGCCAGGAGAACTCCGGGTACGTGACCCGCGAGTACCTCGAGAAGCTCCTCGCGAAGATCCCGGGCACCACGCCGGCCGACGCCGACACGACCCCGAACGCCTTCTCCGAGAAGTGGACGAAGGAGATCGACCGCTTCGCCAAGATCGGCGCCCTGACCGGCACACCGACCTTCGCTGTCGGCCGCACGGCCGCCCCGCTCGGCGACTTCACGGTCGTGGGCTCCGACTTCTCCGCCGCGCTGCGGCTCCTGCTCGCACTCGAGCAGGGCGGGAGCCCCACGTCGCCCGGCGCCACGCCCGCGCCAGGCGTGACCCCGGCACCCGGCGGGCCGCAGGGACCGGCCGAGACCCCGGCGCCCGAGGCCACGCCCGGCGCCCCGGCTCCTGACCGGGATCTGCCCGGCGGAGCCGTCACCACCTGATCGGGCTCACCCCGGAACGGACCGCGGTCCGCCCGGTGCGACGCCGCGCCGCGCGGCCCGTCATCATGTGACCGAGCGCACCCGTGCGGCCCTCTCAGCGCCCGCGGAACCCAGTGCGCCAGCACCCTTCCTCCGACCGCGAGAGACCCAGAGCCGATGGCCAGCAAGGCAGATCAGAAGAACGAGGCGCGCCAGAAGCGCGAGGCGGCCCAGGCCGCAGCGGCGGCCGCCGCGAAGCGCAACCGCAACCTCCAGGTGCTCGGCGGCGTGATCTTCTCCGCCCTCGTGGTGGTCGTGCTGGTCGTGCTCCTCGGCAGCAGCGGATCGAAGAAGGGTCCCACGGGCCTCGGCGAGGGCTCCGAGGGCCAGGTCGCCGGCGTCGCCGAGACCAAGACCCTGCTCACCGGCATCGAGCAGAACGGCTTCGCGCTCGGCAAGAAGGACGCGCCGGTCACGATCATCGAGTTCCTCGACGTGCAGTGCCCGTTCTGCAAGACGCACCAGCTCGACGAGCAGCCGACGGTCATCAAGGAGCTCGTCCGCACGGGCAAGGCCAAGCTCCGCGCTGCGCCGATCGCGCTCCCGCAGATGGGTGAGGACTCCGAGGCCGGCCGTATCGTCGCCGCCCGCCTGGCCGACAAGGACAAGGCCTGGGACTTCCTCAACCTCTTCTACTTCAACCAGGGCGACGAGGCCACGGGTTACGTGACGAACGACTACCTGACGAAGCTCGTCGGCGCGATCCCCGGCACCACGTCGGCCGACGCCGACCGCGCGTCGACCCCGGAGGTCGACGCGAAGCTCAAGGACATCGACGAGCTCCAGACGGCCCTGAACGTGTCCGGCACGCCGTCGTTCGCGATCGGCAAGACCGGCGACGACTACTCGACGTACCAGCTGCTCACGCTGAACGGCGGCGGTTCCGTGGCCGACCAGATCATCTCCGCCGTGAACGACCTCTCGAAGCGCTCGGGCGTCTAGTGGCGATCCGCGTCGCAGTCGCCGGCGCCGCCGGCAAGATGGGCGTCGCGGTCTGTGAGGCCGTGGAGGGCGCGGACGACATGGTCCTCGCCGCCCAGGTCGATCCCGCCCTCGGGGTCGACCTGGCCGACGTCCTGGGTGAGGTCGACGTCGTCGTCGACTTCACCCGTCCGGACGTCGCCCTCGGCAACATCCAGGCCGCCGTCGACGCCGGCGTGCACGTCGTCGTCGGCACGAGCGGCTTCGACATGTCCGCGGTGCGCCCGGGCAACGGGGCCAAGGTGCTCTTCGCGCCGAACTTCGCCATCGGCGCCGTGCTGATGATGCAGCTCGCCGCGCAGGCGTCGAAGTACATGCCGAAGGTCGAGATCGTCGAGCTCCATCACGACCAGAAGCTCGACAAGCCCTCCGGCACCGCCAAGCGCACCGCGGAGATGATCGCGGAGGCCAGCGGCAAGACCGACGTGGAGATCCACTCGGTCCGCCTGCCCGGGATCATCGCCAACCAAGAGGTGATCTTCGGCGAGCTGGGCCAGACGCTCACGATCCGCCACGACACCACGGACCGCCGCGGCTTCATGCCCGGCGTCCTCCTGGCGATCCGCAAGGTCGGCTCGATGGACGGCGACCTCGTCACCGGCCTCGAGCACGTCCTCGACTGATCGGGCCTCGAGTCGGTCCGGACGCGTCCGGACCGACTCGGTGCATCACCCCGTACGCTGACGCGGGCTCCCGTGCCATCCTGGTGGGGATGTCTGGACTCGGAGCGCTCCTCACCGCGATCGTCACGCCCTTCTCGGCGTCGGCGAAGGCGAAGTCGGGCAAGCCCGCGCTCGACGAAGAGGCGTTCGTCGCGCTGCACCAGCACGTGATCGGGCTCGGAGCCCATGGCGTGGTGGCGTGCGGCACCACGGGTGAGGCCTCGACCCTCGACGACGACGAGCACCTGCGCGTGATCGAACTGGCCGTGCAGCACAAGCCCGCCGGCTCGACGGTCGTCGCCGGCGTCGGCAGCAACGACACCTGGCACGCCGTGCACCTCACCGAACGCGCGACCGAGCTCGGGGCCGACGCGCTCCTGAGCGTGACGCCGTATTACAACCGCCCCAACCGGCGGGGCATCGTCGCGCACTACCGCGAGGTCGCCCGGGCCACCGACAAGCCGATCCTGCTCTACAACCACCCGGGCCGCACCGGCGTCGACCTGTCGAACGACCTCTTGGCCGAGCTGGCCCAGATCGACGGGATCGACGGCGTCAAGCAGACGAACGACGACAACCTCGCGCTCATCGACGGGCTCGTCCTGTACACGGGCAACGACGAGACGTTCGGCCGGACCCTCGAGCTCGGTGGGGTCGGGGGCATCAGTTTCGCCAGCCACGTCGCGGGCGCGGCCATGCGTCGGATGGTCGACGAGCCCGAGGAGCGGGCGCGCATCGATGCGTCGCTGGCGCCGCTGTTCGCGGCCCTCGCCGTCGCCCCGGCCTGCACGACGGCCAAGGCTGCACTCGTCGCCGTGGGACGTCTGGCATCCGACGCCCAGCGGCTCCCGATGATCGAGGTGGACGACCACGAGCGCGCCATCGTGCGGGACGGTCTGGTCGCCGCGGGCCTGCTCGACGCGTGAATGCCGAGCGTTCCGGAGACGCGTCCGTGGGCGGTGCTGCGATACTGCGACCAATGTCCGATCTCGGAGCGCTCCTCACTGCGATCGTCACGCCGTTCGCCGACACCCCGGGCCTCTCGGGCCGGGACCAGGCGCCGGTCGACGAAGCGGCCTTCGTCCGGCTCCACAAGCACGTGATCGAACTCGGCTCCGACGGCGTCGTGGCCTGCGGCACCACCGGTGAGGCGTCGACCCTGTCCGACGTCGAGCACCTGCGGGTGATCGAGCTCGCCGTGCAGGAGAAGCCCGCGGGCACCACCGTGGTCGCGGGCGTCGGGTCGAACGTGACCGCTCACGCCTGCGAGCTCACCGAAAAGGCCACGGAGCTCGGCGTCGACGCCGTCCTCTCCGTCACGCCGTACTACAACCGGCCCAACCGCCGGGGGATCGTCGCGCACTACACCGAGGTCGCCAAGGCCACGGACAAGCCGATCATCCTCTACAACATCCCGTTCCGCACCGGCACCGACATGCCCAACGATCTCCTGGCCGAGCTGGCCCAGATCGACGGCATCGTCGCGGTCAAGCAGTCCAACGACGCGAACATCGCGCCGATCGACGGTCTCGACCTGTACGCCGGCAACGACGACACCATCCTTCGCACCCTCGAGGCAGGTGGGATCGGCGCGATCAGCGTCGCCAGCCACCTCGTCGGGCATGACATCAAGCGAATGCTTGACCACCCCGAGGAGCGCGGCGAAGTACACGCGCGTCTGGCGCCGCTGTTCGCGGCTCTCGGGGTCACCACCAACCCTTCACCGATTAAGGCGGCACTCTCCATGCAGGGTCACCTCTCCGACGTCTTCCGACTTCCCATCGTCCCGTGCGACGACCATGAGGCCCAGGTGGTCCGCGGCGCGCTCGCGGCCCTGGACCTCCTCGAGACGGGCGCACGAGCATGAGCGGCCCGATCCGCGTCCTGCCCCTCGGCGGTCTCGGCGAGATCGGCAAGAACATGACGGTCGTCGAGCAGGACGGCCGCATCGTCGTCATCGACGTCGGTCTGCGCTTTCCGACGCAGGAGCAGCACGGCGTCGACCTCGTCCTCCCGGACTTCTCCTACCTGATCGACCGCGCCGACAAGATCGAGGCCGTCGTCATCACGCACGGCCACGAGGACCACCTCGGTGCGCTCCCGTTCTTCCTGCGCCAGATCACGCCGCACCGCCCGAAGATCTACGGCCGGCCGCTCACGATGGAGATGGCCCGCTCCAAGCTCGACGAGCACCGGATCAAGGATGCGTCGCTCAAGCGCCTGGAGCCCGGCAGCAAGGTGAAGGCCGGGCCGTTCGAGCTCGAGCTGATCCACATGACGCACTCGATCCCGGATGCCTCCGGTGTCGTCGTGCACACCGAGCACGGCCCGATCTTCTTCACGGGCGACTACAAGTTCGACCAGACCCCGATCGACGGCGGCCCGGCCGACCTCGGTCGCCTTGCCGAGCTCGGCAAGCAGGGCGTCACGCTGCTCTGCGGCGACTCCACGAACGCCGACCGCCCCGGCTGGTCGCTCTCGGAGGCTATCGTCGGCCCCAAGCTCAACGAGCTGTTCACGCACTGCGACGGCCGCATCCTGGTCACCTGCTTCGCGTCGAACATCCATCGCGTCCAGCAGGTCGTCGATGCCGCCAAGCTCCACAACCGCAAGGTCTGCCTGATCGGGCGCTCCATGCGCAAGAACACGGCGATCGGCCGCACGCTCGGGCACATCAACATCCCCGACGGCATGCTCGTCACCCCGCGCGACCTCGAGCACCTGCCCGACGAGCGCATCGTGATCATCTCGACCGGATCCCAGGGCGAGCCGCTCTCGGCGCTGCGTCGCATGGCCTACGGCGACCATCAGCAGGTCGCGCTGCACTCCGGCGACACCGTGATCTTCTCCGCGACGCCGATCCCGGGCAACGAAAAGGCCGTCTCCGAGGTCGTCGACGCCGTGAGCCGCCGCGGCGCCACGGTGATCACCACGAAGGACGCGCCGATCCACGCCTCCGGCCACGGGTACCAGGAAGAGCTCAAGCTGATGCTCAACCTCACCAAGCCGAAGTACGTCATGCCGTTCCACGGCGACTTCCCGCGCATCCGCCTGCACTCCAGGCTCGCGCAGTCGGTCGGCATCCCCGCCAAGAACGTGTTCGAGTGCGACAACGGCGACGTCGTCGAGATCGACGCGAAGGGCGCCCGCCTCGGCAAGCCCGAGAAGGCCGGCGTGTTCTTCGTCGACGGCATGGAGATCGGCGATGTCGCCGACGTCGCCCTCCGCGACCGCCGCATGCTCTCGGCCGACGGCATCTGCGTCGTCGTCGCCACCGTCTCCGAGCGTGACGGCAAGTCCGTCGCCGACCCCGAGGTGCTGCTCCGCGGCGTTCCGGCCGAGGAGGAGCACGACCTCATCGAGACGCTCCGCGACGCCGTCGACGACATCCTGGAGTCCGCCGCCAAGCAGAAGATCCGCGACCCCGACCGCCTCGAGGAGTTCCTCCACGACGAGCTCGCCGGTGTCGTCTACTCCAAGATGAAGCGCCGCCCGATGCTTCTCCCCGTCGTCGTCGAGGTGTAAATCGGGGTGCGTGGGTAGCGCCTCGCACGCACGCTGAGCCACCCACCTCCCTCGATGGGGCAGAGCCCCACCTGCGTGCGGCATGCGGCCCATCGCGCGCACGATCCACCACCCCCGCACCCCGATTGGGCTGGGGGGTGGTTGATCCGCCGTCTCCCGCTTCTGCGGGCGGCGGCGTTCGTCGTTCTGGCGGCTCTACTCGTCGAGGGGCAGTCGCACCTCGACCCGCGTGCCCCGGCCGGCGCGGGCCGGCGACCGCAGCTCGACCCAGCCACCGTGCGCCTGGGCGGAGGCGCGAACGATCGAGAGGCCAAGGCCTGAGGATGGCCCCGAGCGCGAACCCGACTTCACGAAGCGCTCGAAGGCACGGCCGCGGACGGAGGGGGAGAGGCCCGGGCCGTCGTCCTCCACCGCCAACGAGGCATGCCCGCCGCGGCGCCCGACGATGACGCGCACCGTCGTGCCCGGCGGCGTGTGGCGGGCCGCGTTCTCGAGGAGGTTGCGGATCACGCGCTGCAGGTCGTCGCGACGCCCCGCGATCGGGACGGGCTCCGTCTCCACCTCCAGCACATGGTCGACGAGGAGATCCTCGACCTCGGCGACCGCATCGGTGACGACCGAGGAGAGATCAAGGGGCGTCTTCGTGATCTCGCTCGCCTCGTCGGCGCGGGCCAGGGCGAGGAGGTCGGCCACGAGGCCACGCATCCGGCGGGCGGAGCGCAGCGCCGACTCGGCCGACTCCGCGTGATCGGGGTCGTCGGTGTCGGCGAGCATCTCGAGGTTCGTGATGACGCTCGTGAGCGGCGTGCGGAGCTCGTGGGAGGCGTCGGCGAGGAACTCGCGCTGACCCTGCAGCGTCTTCTCGGTGGTCGACTGCGCCGCGGCGAGTGAGTCGAGCATCGCGTCGAGGGTGAGGGCGAGCTCCCCGAGCTCGTCCTTGCGGTCCGGGACCGGGAGCCGACGGGAGCCATCGCCCGTCTGCGCGATGGCGTTCGCCTCGGCGGTGAGCTCGGAGACCGGCCGCAGCGCGCGTCCACCGATCCACGAGGCGCCGGCGAGCGCGACGAGGCTGCCGAGGAGCGTGCCGGCGATGAGGAGCAGGTTGATCCGGCCGATGGTGCGCTCGACGTCCTGGGTGCGGCGGGCGTACTGCACGAGGATCGGCTCCCCGGAGAGCTGGGCGTTGCGGTCGGTCAAGGGCCGCGTGACGACGTAGAGATCGCCCAGCGTGGGATTGCCGACGACGCGGTCGCCCGGTGCCCGCAGCCCCAGGTCGACGTTCTTCTGGCTCACGGCGAGGACGCCCTGACGCGTCACCACGCGCACGTACGCGTTGCCGCCTCGGGCGAAGGTCGTGAGCGCGAACTCGCCGCGGTTGTAGCGCTGGTCGCCCTCGGCCGACTGGTCGATCGTCGGCTCCAGGCGGGTCGCGAGGTCGTCCGTGGAGCGCTGCACGCTCTGGCGGAAGTCGTCGCGCAGCCGGCTCGTCGTGGTCGTGCTGATCACGAGCGCGAAGGCGATGAGCACGATCGACGTGACCGAGGCGATCAGCAGCGCCAGGCGCCACCGGATGGGCAGGCCGCTACGCCG
>JAURVW010000592.1 GCA_030655275.1 Solirubrobacteraceae bacterium | reverse complement strand
CCTCGGCCTCGGCCTCGGCGAGCTCCTCGTCGCGGGAGCCGATGTGCTCGGCGCCGTAGCCGGCGTGGCGGACCGCGTCGATCAGGTCCTGGACCGACGTGTGCGCGGGATCGAACCGGACGGCGGCGCGCTCCGTCGCGGCATTCACGTTCGCGTCGACGCCGTCGAGACGAGCCAGGCTCCGCTCCACGCGAGCGGCGCACGCGGCGCACGACATTCCGGACACGGCGAGCTCGAGCTCGGTGCCGAGGTGCAGTTCTCCGTCCGACTTCGCAGGCGAGACGGGGAGCTGCGGAGCGCGTGGGGGGACGGGCAGGCTGCTCATGAGGGGGAACCCAAGCCTACGGGCCGATGGGCCTCCGGCGACCATGAACGGGGCTTCGGTCCGGTTCCCGGTGGGGTCCGGGCGCACCGGCGTTCGGGCCGATGCGTCCTGTCCCCCCGTGGGACGGGGCGCCCCCGATGGCGGGGTGGTCGGCGCGCGCGATCCGTGCGTTTGCTCCACTTCCCGTCACAAACGCAACGGATCGTCTGACGGTCCGCTCCGTCGGCCCTCGGGGTGAGGGGCTGCGACACTGGATCGATGCACGGCCCGGGCGGACACACTCACGCGCACGATGGCCACACCCACGGTCATGGTGGCCACGACCACGGCGCGGGCGGGCACCATCACCACGTCTCCGCCGTCGGTGTGTCGGAGCCGCGCTGGCTGTGGGTCGCGCTCGGCCTCCTCGCGGCGGTCGCGCTCATCGAGGTCGTCGCCGGCGTGGCGGCGGGGAGCACCGCGCTGCTCTCCGATGCCGCGCACGTCGTCACCGATGCGCTGGCGATCGGCATCGCGCTCTTCGCCATCAGGATCGCGCAGCGTCCTGCGGAGGGTCGTTACACGTACGGGCTCGCGCGGGTCGAGATCCTGGGCGCCCAGGCCAACGGCGCGACGCTGCTCGTCCTGGCCGGCATGCTCGCCGTGGGCGCCGTGATCCGCCTGTTCGATCCGCCCGAGGTCGAGGGAGGCGTGGTCGTGGTCGTGTCGATCTTCGGCCTGATCGCCAACGTGCTCGCCGCGTGGGCGCTCGCGAAGGCCAATCGACAGAGTCTCGCCGTCGAGGGTGCCTACCAGCACGCCCTCATGGACGCCGTCTCCTCGGTGGTCGCGATCATCGCCGGCATCCTGATCATCGCGGGCGTCTCGAGCATCGTCGATCCGATCCTCGCCCTGTTCGTGACGGCGATGATGGTGCGCAGCGGCTGGTCCGTGCTCGCGAGCTCCACCCGCGTGCTCCTGGAGGCGGCGCCGGCCGGTCTCTCCCCGGACGACGTGGGCGCCGCCCTGGCCTCCGAGCCCGGGGTCGTCGAGGTCCACGATCTCCACGTCTGGGAGCTCACGCAGGGCTTTCCCGCCGTCACGGCCCACGTCGTGGTCGCGACCGGCAACGATTGCCACGCCACCCGCTTCCGGCTGCAGCAGCGCCTCGAGCGCGACTTCCACGTCGCTCACTCCACGCTCCAGGTCGATCACGACCACCGCGGCGAGCTCGTGCAGCTCGAGGGCGCCGGCGACACCGCCGCCTGACGACGCCGGACCGGTCGCGAACGCCCGAAGGCGCCGTCGCGCGTCGACGTCGTGTTTCGGCGCGCGTCGAATATCTGCACCAGAAGTCCTGGAAGAATTCGGACGTCGATCTCAACGGCGTGCCGATGAGCCAGTCGCGCAGCTCCGACATGGTGCGCGCGGGCCTCGCCTGGCACTTCCACTAGGACGTCACGCAGACAAGAAAAAGCCCGCCGGCGGAAACGCGCGGCGGGCTTTTTTGTGCGGCGACGCAGCGCCGTTCAGGCGCTCAGGTCTTCGGGACGAGGCATGGAAATGATGTTGT
>JAURVW010000588.1 GCA_030655275.1 Solirubrobacteraceae bacterium | reverse complement strand
ACGACGGGCGCGCGGGGGGTTCCGTTGTAGGTGTTGGCCATGCTGAAGGTGTAGGCGCCGGTGGTGGGCGTGGCGACGATGTCGCCGGCCACCGGGGCGGGCAGGTCGACCGCGTCGATCAGGACGGACGTGCCGGTCTGGGGTGCGCCGCTGCGGGTGGCGATCACGCCGATCGCGAGGCCGCAGGCGAGCGCGAGCCCGGTGGCGACCTGGGCGGCCTCGGGGCGTCGCGCGGCGAGCCGTCCGGTGAGTGCCGCAACGAGGGCGGACGCCGCGAGCGCCACCGGCAGGACGGGCAGGGATGCCGTCACCGCGACCGATGCGCCGGCGAACGCGGTCGCGCCGGACGCGTGCGCGAGGAAGGCCTGACGACGCAGCACGACCCAGCTCCCGAGGGCTCCCGCGAGCACGCCCGTGGCCACGGCCAGCAGGGCGAGGCGGACCGTCGTGTCGTCGAAGGTCATGAGCGGCGAGCATAGGGGAGGGGCGCGCGGTCATACTCCACGGCTGTGTCCGACGTCGCCCTCCAGCTCAGCGCTGCCTGGCCCGCCGGCGCCACCGTCGACCAGGGCAACCTGGTCCTGGGTGGCGTCCCCGCCGCCGAGCTCGCATCCCAGTACGGCACGCCGGCGTACATCGTCGACGAGCCCGAACTCCGTGCCCGCGCACGCGAGTACAAGGCGGCATTCTCGTCGCACCCCGGCCGGCTCCAGGTGATGTTCGCCTCCAAGGCGTTTCCGTGCACCGCCGTGGTCCGTGCGCTCGGTGAGGAGGGGCTCGGTGCCGACGTCGCCTCCGCCGGCGAGCTCTTCATCGCGCTGAAGGCCGGCATCGACCCGGCTGACATCCTCGTCCACGGCAACGGCAAGGCCCTGCGCGACCTGCAGGCCGCCGTCGCCTCGGACGTCGCCTTCGTCGTGATCGACAACCCGGACGAGATCGACCGCCTCGCCGGGATCGCGATCGCCGAGGGCGTCGTGCAGGACGTGCTCGTGCGCGTGACCCCGGACGTCCGCGGCGTCACCCACGACAAGATCTCCACCGGCCAGGCCGACTCGAAGTTCGGCTTCTCGCCGGAGGCGGCCCGCCGCGCCCGCGAGCGGATCGACGAACTCAGCTCGCTCGCCTTTCGCGGCTGGCACGCGCACATCGGCTCCCAGCTCTTCGAGCTCGAGGCGTTCGACCGCGCCATCCGTCTGCTCGCCGAGACCGGCCCGTGCGAGGTCCTCGACGTCGGCGGCGGACTCGGCGTGGCCTACGGCGCCGGCCAGGAGCCACCGTCGCTCCAGGCCTATGCCGAGACCGTCCTGAAGGCCGTCCACGAGACCGTCGGACCGGACGTGCACCTCATCGTCGAGCCCGGTCGGTCGGTCGTCGCCCGCAGCGGTGTCACCCTGTACACGGTGACCTCGGTGAAGACGAACGTGTCGACGTGGGTCGCCGTCGACGGCGGCATGGCCGACAACCTGCGCCCGATGCTCTACCAGGCGGACTACGAGGCGGCGATCGTCGACCGGATGCTGCCCGAGCCGGGCACGCCGCTCACGACGAGCAGGCTCGCCGGTCTGCACTGCGAATCGGGCGACGTCCTGATCGACGCGGTCGACCTGCCCGCCCCGGTGGCCGGCGACATCGTCGCCACGCCCACCACCGGCGCCTACACCTTCAGCATGGCCAACACCTACAACGGAACCCCCCGCGCGCCCGTCGTCTTCGTCGGCGACGGCGAGTCCCGTGTGGTGGTGCGCCGCGAGACCATCGAGGAGCTTGGAGCACGCGATGTCGAGTAACCCATCAGCAGACGAGGGGTCGATCGTGAAGATCGGCGTCCTCGGACGTGGCACGGTCGGGAGCGCACTGATCACGCTCCTGGAGGAACGTGCCGACGTGATCCAGGCCGAGACGGGCCTCCGGCCGGTCGTGAGCGGCGTGCTCACGCGCAGCCTCGGCAACGGGGAGGGCATCGTCGACGAGGCCGACGTCATCGTCGAGCTGATGGGCGGCCTCGAGCCGGCCGAGCGGCTCGTGCGTCGGGCGCTCGAGGCCGGAAAGCCGGTCGTCACCGCGAACAAGCAGCTCCTGAGCCGGCGTGGCCACGAGCTCTTCCCGCTCGCGTCGGCCAACGGTGCGGCGCTGCGGTACGAGGCGGCCGTCGCCGGCGCCGTGCCGATCGTGCGCGTCCTGGGCGACACGCTCAGCGCGACGCCCGTCGAGCGCGTGCACGGCATCGTCAACGGCACCACGAACTACATCCTCACGGCGATGGCGCACCGCGGCGAGAGCTACGCGGAGGCGCTGAAGGACGCGCAGGACGCGGGCTTCGCCGAGGCCGACCCGACCGAGGACGTCTCCGGCTCCGACGCCGCCGCCAAGATGGCGCTGCTCGCGATGCTGGCGTTCGGCACGTGGGTGTCGCACGAGGACGTCGACTTCACCGGTATCGACAAGCTCGCCCTCGAGGATCTCGAGTTCGCCCGCGAGTTCGACCTGGCGCTCAAGCTGGTCGGCACCGCGGAGAAGATCGGTGATGCCGTCTCCGTGCGGGTCCACCCGATGTTCCTGCCGCTGTCGCACCCGCTCGCTCGCGTGGACGGCTCCTACAACGCGGTGACGATCGAGTCGCCGCACGTGGAGGAGATCACGCTCCAGGGTCCGGGCGCCGGTGGCGTGCCGACCGCGAGCGCCGTCCTCGGTGACGTGATCTCGGTGCTGCACGGCGCCGACGAGCCCAAGCACGCGTGGCAGACGCTGCCGAAGGCGCCGGAGGTGCTGTCGGCGTTCTACCTGCACTTCGATGTCGACGACGAGCCGGGGGTCCTCTCGGAGGTCGCCCAGGTGCTCGGTCTGCAGAAGATCTCGATCCGCTCGGTCGCCCAGAAGGGCGCCGGCGGCGCGGCTCGCCTCGTGATGATCACCCACCGCGCGCCGGAGTCGGCCATGGAAGCGGCGATCGGCATGATCGGCGGCCTTGGTTTCGTGCGCGGAGAGCCGCGCGCCATCCGCGTGTTCGATGAGGAGAACGCATGAGTCGCGTCGGTTTGATCGAACGCTGGCGGGCCGAGCTGCCCTTCGAGGACACCGATCCGGTGATCACCCTCGGTGAGGGCTCGACGCCGCTCGTCCATGCCGCCAAGCTCTCGGAGCGGGTCGGTGCGGAGGTGCATCTCAAGCTCGAGGGCATGAACCCGACGGGTTCCTTCAAGGACCGCGGCATGACCGCGGCGGTCTCGGCGGCCGTCAAGGATGGCGCCAAGGCCGTGATGTGCGCCTCGACGGGCAACACCGCCGCCAGCGCCGCCGCCTATGGCGCCCGCGCCGGCATGACGTGCGCGGTGATCGTGCCGTCCGGCAAGATCGCGACGGGCAAGCTCGCCCAGGCGCTCATGCACGGCGCCAAGGTGCTCGCCCTCGACGGCAACTTCGACCAGGCGCTGGAGCTCACGCGTGAGCTCTGCGAGCGCCACCCGATCGGGCTCGTGAACTCGGTCAACCCGTGGCGTCTGGAGGGCCAGAAGACGGCGGCGTTCGAGCTGCTCGAGGACCTGCCGACGATCGACGGTCTCTGTATCCCGGTCGGCAACGCCGGCAACGTGACGGCGTACTGGAAGGGCTTCCAGGAGCGCGGCCACGATCTGCGTCTCTACGGCTTCCAGGCGGCGGGCTCGGCTCCGCTCGTCGACGGTCACGTGGTCGAGAATCCGGAGACGATCGCGAGCGCGATCCGCATCGGCAACCCGGCCCGGTGGGAGGAGGCGGTCTCCGCCTTCACCACGTCGCGCGGCCTGGTGCGCGCGGTGACCGACGAGGAGATCCTGGCGGCGTACCGCTTCCTCGCCCGCGAGGAGGGCGTGTTCTGCGAGCCCGCTTCGGCCGCCTCCGTGGCCGGTCTCATGAAGTACGGCCGCGGTGACGCGACGACGATCGCCTGCGTCCTCACGGGTCATGGCCTCAAGGATCCGGACAACGCCCTCAAGCAGTCGGGTTCGGTCGTGCCGTGCGCGCCGACGATCGAGGCCGTCGAGGCCGCCGTCATCGGCGAGGTCTGAGTCCCGTGAAGGGCGTTCGCGTTCGGGTGCCGGCGTCGTCGGCGAACCTCGGTCCGGGGTTCGACGTGCTGGCGGTCGCCCTCGACCTCTGGCTCGAGCTGGAGGTGGTGCCGGCGCCGTCGTTCTCCTTCACGACGACGCTCGACGTGCCCAAGGACGGCTCCAACATCGCCGTGGAGGCGTTCGGGCAGGTCGGTGATCCGGGGCGCGTGGCGTTCACGATGCGCTCAGAGATCCCGCTCAGTGGCGGGATGGGGTCGAGCGCGGCGGCTCGCGTGGCGGGTGCCCTGGCGGCGCTGGTGATGGCGGGCGACGAGCCGCGCGAGGCGCGCCACGCGGCGCTCTCGATCGCGGCCGAGCTCGAGGGTCATTCCGACAACGCCTCCGCGGCGGTCCTGGGTGGCGTGAGTGTCGAGTTGCCCGATGGGCCGCTCACGCTCACGGTGCCCCAGCGGCTCGGGTTCGTGATCGTGGCGCCGCACGAGGCGGTCTCGACGAACGATGCGCGTGCTGCGCTGCCGGCCGCGGTCCCGATGGTGGATGCGGCGTTCAACGTCGGCCAGGCGATGGCGCTGGCGGCGGGGCTCGCGTCCCGCGACCTCGACCTCCTGGCCCGCGGCCTCGGCGATCGGCTCCACCAGCCGTACCGTGCGCATCTCTATCCGAAGTCCGCACAGCTCCTGGCGGATGCGAAGGAGCTCGGTGCCCTCGACGCCACCATCTCCGGTGCCGGGCCGACGGTCCTGCTCTGGTGCGAGCGCGACCGGCTCCACGAGGTGCTCCAGAACGCCAAGGAGCAGACGCGCGGTTGGGCGACGGTCTTCGCCGCCGACCCGAGCGACCGCGGAGCCGAGGCGACGCTCCTCTAAGGAGCTCGACCGCGGAGCCGAGGCCACGCTCCTCGAAGGGGCTCGGCCGCGGAGGCCGGTGGCGGGCGCACTGACGCCCACCACCGGGAGTCTCTGCAACGGCGACGGCGCTGCGGAGAACCTGTGCCAACTCACGCCGTTCGACCACGGATCGGCGAGCGTTTGCGACCGTGGTTGGCGTGGCACACCATCTGTCGATCGCGGTCGCTTCGCGCAGAGCCGGCACGTCGATGCCGCCGGAGGTTCAGGATCGCGTTCGGTCGGTCTGTGGGGTCCGTGACGGTGGGGGTTGGGGCCACGTGCGCGGGGGAGACGGAGGGCCGTTGATCGCCGGTAACGCTGACGTCATCACCGTTTGGCCGATCGGTCCTGCGGAGGTGATGGCGGTGCTGGAGCTGGTCGGTAGCGAACCGGGCCTCGTCGCCGCAGTGTGGCTCCGTCTGCCGAGCCAGCGTGAGCTGGCGACGAAGCGAGCGATTCGACAGGCGAGGGAGGCCCCGTACGGAATCGTCGTGGCCCGCGGGCCCGCAACGCCGACGACCACGGTCGCAGCAGCACTTCTTTCCCTGCACGTCGCCGTCCTCCGCGGAAGAACGCCCGCCCAGTGGCGCACCATCGACGCGCGCCGCCGGAACCAGAACGTCAACAAAACGGCGGCCGCGCTGGACTGCACCCATCAGACGGTCAGCCGAAGTCTCGCCCGCTCGGGACTCTCGACCACGAACCACACGCGCTCCGCGCTCGTCGCCCTCCTGGAACTCGCTGCAGCCGACTGACGCCCTCCTCGAACTGACGGCCGACGGTCGCCCCCCCCCTTGAGTTGGCGGCAGCCGACGGTCGATCTGCTCGAGCTGGCGGCAACCGAAGGTCGTCTTTCACCAGCGAACGTTTCCGAGCCGCAGGGTCACCGAGTCACGGGTCGCCGAGTCGTCCGAGAGGGACGTGGAAAATGCAGCCTCTGGCGGCTGCGAAATCGCCAGATCGAGCCGATCTTGCAGCTGTCAGCGGCTGCTGGACGGCGAGGTCTGGACGCAGCCCCCGGCGGCTGCGCACGGCCGGACCCAGACCCGGCGTCGGTCGCCTCCGTTCTGCAGCCGCCAGTGGCTGCCAGTGTGGATCGCCGTCCAGCAGCCGTGGGCGGCTGCCAAACCGACGAGATCGAGCGCTTTCGCAGCCCTGAGCGGCTGCATTTCACACGCCTCCTTCAAGAGCCGTCGAGACCGTGCGGCGCGGGGAACAGCGGTGCGCCACGCCGCCTGACCCGGCAGCCAAGGCACTCGCCGACCCGCCAGTCAAGGCAGTCCCTGGCCCGCCAGCGAAGGCACTCCCCGACCCGCCAGCGAAGGCAGTCCCAGTCCCGCCAGCGAAGGCACTCCCCGACCCGCCAGCGAAAGCGCCCCCAAGCCCGCCTCTCCTCCGGCCAGCTCAGGCCGCCGCGCCCTCGGTGCGGACCGAGCGCCCACGCTCCGACACCAACCACCGCACACCGTGCCGAAACACGCACCCCAGCCAGGGGCAAAGCGTCGACAACGGCAACCGCGTAACCGCCGCCGCATCAACCTGCGCCGCAGACGCATGAGCCTGCGCCGCAGACCGCATCAGCCTGCGCCCCAGACCGCATCAGCCTGCGCCGCAGACCGCATCAGCCAGCGCCCCTAGGAGCGCACGAACACCGTGGTCCCCGCGGGCACGTTCTTCACCAGCCAGCGCGACGGCGCATCGCCTACACGCAGGCACCCGAGGCTGGCCGCCAGGCCGATCGAATCCTTGTTGGGTGTCCCGTGGATGGCGATGCGATCGCCGCCGGTCCAATTGTCCGGGAGCTTCGTCTGGCGCGCCGAGAGGACCAGCGCGCAACAGCCGTAGGTCCCTCGCGTCGCGGCGGTGAAGATGAGGCCGTCGGTGACGGCATAGCGACCCGGGGGCGTGGGGTGGGTGACCTGTCCGACAGCCGCCTTCATCCGGCGGATCACCTTGCCGTTCTTGCGGACGATGATCGACCGCGACCGCACGCGGATCGCGACGGAGTACTCAACCGCCACGAACTTCGCGTTCGGCTGCACCTTCGTCCACGCCACGCGGTTGTTCTTGCGGTACGGACTCACGACCGCCACCCAGTCACCACGCGCCTTGACGATCGGCAGGATCACCTGGCCGCCGTACGGCGTCTTGCGACCGATGCGCGCCACGAGCTGACCATCGGCATCGGGACGGGTCCGCAGCTGCTGGTTCCTCGTGACCTTCAGCGCCACGTGCCCCTGCCCGATCTGATCCTCGGCGGTCTCCGCATCGAGCTCACGGGGCTTGGCCACGTCCGGCGGGGTGGTGCCGATCGAGGTCGTCGGCGCGACGTCCGTCGACGCGACCGGCTCCTCGCCATCCCCCGAGAGGAACCCGACCGCCGTATAGGCGACGCCGGCAACCACCACGAGCGCCAACAGGATGACCAGGAGCTTCGGCGGGCCGCCGCCACGGCGGGCGGTGAGCCCTCCGCTCAGGACGCTTGGCGGTGGCGCATCGGGCTCAGTGCCGCCGGGCGTGCGCTTCCCGCCACTGAGCCCGAAGCGAAAGGCCGACGTCTCGTCGTCGCCACTCACGCGACGGCAGGCAGCATGGCCTGCACCTTCTTGCGGGGCACCGTCATCTCCAGGCGCCCGAGGACCTCGTCCGCCAGCGCGATGTAGTCCACGCCGCGCTCGGGCTTGTGGTCGAGGATCGACACGCCGCGCTCCGCCGACTCGGCGTACGCGATCGACTGACGGATCACGGTGTCGAGCAGCTTGCTGCCGATGTGCTCGCGCAGGTTCGCGGCCGCCTCACGGGAATGCGTGGTGCGCATGTCGGCGATGGTGAGCACCACACCGAGGAACTCGAGGTCGGGGTTGAGCCCGTCCTTCGCCAGCTCGATCAGCGACGTGGCCTGCTCGACGCCTTGCAGCGCGAAGTACTGCGCCTCGGCGGTCAGCAGCGCATGCTCAGCCGCGACGAGCGCGTTGACGGTGAGCAGCCCGAGGGTCGGCGGGCAGTCCAGCAGCACGACGTCGTAGCGCTTGGAGACGGTCTTCAGCGCACGGCGGAGCGTGAGCTCACGCCCCATCTTGCCGGCGAGCGCGAGCTCGGCCTCGGCGAGGGTGAGATCGGCGGGGAGGACGTCGTTGTGGATCGCGTCCTTGGCCTCCGCGCGGCCGATGAGCACGTCCGCGATGGTCGGCGTGGCATCCGGCGGCACGTCGAAGTAGTCCGACAGGTTGCCCTGAGGGTCGAGGTCGACCACCAGGACCGACAGATCGGCCCGGCGGAACACGTCGGCGAGCGTACGCACCGTCGTGGTCTTCCCGGTGCCGCCCTTCTGGGAGAGGATCGCGATGGTGACGCTCACGGGCGCCGATGATAGACGGCGACGCGGGGCACGCGGGGCGGTCCAGGCGTCCGGTGCGACGGCGCACACAGCCGCGCCCACCGCGGGATCGTTGCCGAGCCACCCCGAAACGACGAAGAGCGCGGCCGAAGCACGCGCTCTTCGCAGAAAAACCGGATTCCCAGCGACTCAGTCGCTGATCAGCAGCCGGAGGATGAAGTCGCCGATCTGGACCTCGTCGCCGTTCGAGAGCACGTGCGCGAGTTCGATGCCCTGGCCGTTGACCGTGACGCCGTTGAGCGACCGGTCGTCGAGCACACGGATCTCGCCACCCGCTCCGCGCTCGATCACCGCATGCTTGCGCGACACCATCGGATCCTCGAGCTGGATGTCGGCCGTGATCGAACGACCGATCCGGTGGCTGCCCTCGGTGAGGTCGTAGACCCAGTGGTCGCCCGCGTCGAAGATGACCAGGACCGCGGCATGCGAGTTGGATTCTCGAACCCGTTCGGTGACCAGTTCCCGGGATTCTCGCGTCAGAAACGCGTCCGGGTCGGCGATGGCGGCGCGAACAGCAGTCGCGTCGATGTGCGTAGTGAGCTGCACGACGTCCATGGATCTCTCTCCTCAAGCAAGAGCGCAGTCCCTTCTTAGCAGCGAACGGATGGCGTCTGGCGCAGTTCGTCCCCAGTCCGGGGGACGCCCTGGTCAGGCCGCGTTCCGAGCTCTGCCCCCCGAGGGCTGTACTTCGCGGATCGCCACTGTCTCACGGTCATGTGTGAGCCGCGGCACAAATCGACGGATGGTCGGGCAAAACATCATTGGACCCGTCGATGGACCGGTATCGGGGTTCCACCGGATGACGGCCGGTCGGCGAACCGATGTGATCGCGCCACGGCGTCAGACGGGGTCCCTCGTTCGCACGAGCGCAAGTGCGCCATCTGAGGCGAGGCAGGATTGGCCCGCCGGACCTCGAATGTCGGGCGCATGGGCATCGCCACGCGCAAGACCATCGACGAGGCCGACCTCGAACGCGACCTTCGCGACGAGGAAGCACGCACCGGCCAGGGCGAGCCCCATCGCTGCGACGGCTGCGGCCGCTCCCCGCTGATCGGGGAGTCCGTCGCCCACTACGGCGACGGCACCCTGCGCTGCGACCTCTGCCGCAGCGTGCACCGCGAGCGGCCGACCTCGGAGTCGCTCGTCAAGCACGCTCCGGACGGCCCGCGCTCCCGCGTGAAGGTCATCCGCCGCCTGCCCGTCTGAAGCGACGCGTGATCCGGGCGGACCCGCGCCCCGCGATCGCCTACGATTGACCGCGATGGACGCACTGCGAGCCCAGGTCACGATCGAGCGGCCCCCGGCCGAGATCTACGACTACCTGATCGACATCGCGAACCACCCCGAGTTCTGCGACCACTTCCTCGTCGACTGGCACCTCACCCGCGAGGACACGTACGGGATCGGCGCCGGCGCCCGTTTCAAGGTCGACGGCAAGGACCGCATGGCCTGGGCCGACCTCACGATCGTCGAGGCCAGCCGTCCGCTCGCCATCACCCTGCGCGGCCGCGGCGGACGCTTCAACCGCATCCGCACCGTCTACGCGTGGACGCTCACCCCGAACGCCACGGGTACCGCGACCGACGTCGCGATAGAGGTCCAGCGTGATGCCTCCGCACCCTTCGACCGCTTCCGCGACGCCATGGGCGGACGTCGCGCCGACCTCCGTCATTGGCGTCGCGCGCTGGCCCGTCTCGAAGCGATCATCGAGCACGGCGAACGCCGTGGCGCGCGCGCCACGCTCAGCGGCGGCCCCCGCAAGCCGGCCACCGGCTCGCCGCTCCGGTAAGGTCTCGCCCGCAATGCTGCGCCTTCGTCCTGTTCTCGCCCTCGCCTCGCTTGCGCTCGTCTTGCCGTTCTCGGCATGCGGCGATGGCAACGACCCCGTTGCCGAAGCACACAACGAGGGCATCTACGTCACGACCGGCGGCCTGCGGTACCAGGTCCAGATGTCCCGGAAGCTCAACCCGTACGACATCGAGGACCGCGACTACCTCAACGGTGTGCCGAACGCCGCGGGTCAGGTCGCGAACCAGAAGGTCGCCTGGTACGGCGTCTTCCTCCGCGTCGAGAACCGTACCCACAAGGGCGACGGTCCCGAGAAGACCATCCTCGCCGCGAGCAAGTTCAAGATCATCGACAACAAGGGCACCGAGGCCGAGCCGACCGATCTCCCCGAGAGCAACGTCTACGCCTACCGCTCCGTGCCGCTGAACGCCAAGGGCCAGATCCCGGCGGCCAGCTCCACCGCCGGCCAGTCGCCGATCGGCGGCGCCCTCGTCCTCTTCAAGGTCGACCAGGGCATCCTCGAGCGTCGGCCGACCAAGCTGATCATCGAAGCCGCGGACGGCTCCAGCGAGGCCGAGGTCAGCCTCGACGTCTGAGCCGCCTGGCCCTCGGGCCTTTTGACTTTCGACGGGCGTCCTCTGGGCGCCCGTTTTCGTTTTTGGGCCGGTGGTTCTTGGGTGTCGGGCCGGCTCGTGGTGGTCCCCCTCTGGTCGCCGGCACCGCGGTTGTTGTGGTGTTCGGTGTTTGCGGGCTCTTCACACGACCCGGACTTCCGGCGGGGGACCCCCACGATCCGGCCCTGGCGGGCTTCGGTGTTGTCGGGCCTTGGGTGTTCGCCGGGCTCTTCGGGTGCTTGTCGGGGGTGGGGGCGGCCCGAGGGCCGGGCGGCTCGGCGCCGGGTTGGTCTCGGTCACTGTTCGCCTCACGATCTGATTGGTCTGGGTCGTAGGTCGGCCTGCGCCTCGTTGGTGGC
>JAURVW010000583.1 GCA_030655275.1 Solirubrobacteraceae bacterium | reverse complement strand
CGGCGCAGCAGCGCGGCGGTGTCGCGTCCGGCCTTGGCGGCCTCGTCGAGATCGGCGACCGTCGTGCGCAGCGCATCGAGGGCGGCGGCGAGCGGCGTGCCCTGCGGTGCTCGCGCGGGCGGGCGCAGCAGGGCACCAGCGCGTCCGCGTTCGGCCCACACGAGCGCCCCAGCGACATCGCCCGCCTCGATCGCGAGCCGCACGCCCAGGTCGGTGAGGGGCGCCGCGTGCGCTCCGGCACCCACGCGCAGTTCGGTCGCGGTGAGGGTCGCCCGGTGGTCCTCGAGGACGGCCCAGCCCGAACGGAGGGCCGCGAGCGCGCCGCGGCGATCGGCGGCGAGCAAGCGCAGGAGGGCCTCGGCGTGGCGGGCCTGCACGCGCACCCCGACCGGGCCCGTGCGCTCGGCGCTGGCGCGGTCCAGCTGGGTGCGGGCCGCATTCGGTCGACCGAGCTCGAGGGCCAGCTGCGCGGCCAGCAGACGGGCAGACGCCGCGGCGGCTTTCCAGCCGGCCTCGTCGAGGGCGTCGGCGCCGCGCCGGGCGCGGTCGAGCAGGGCGGTGTCGCGCTGGCCCGACGCCCACCGGGACCGCACCTCGACCTCCTGCGCCAACGCCAGCCAGGGTCGACGGCGCTGGCGGGTGAGCATCGTCGCGGCCTCGCCGGCCAGCGTGGCTGCGCCGTCCGGGTCGCCGGCCCGCAGCGTCGCCTGGGCCGCGAGCACGCGCGCTTCGGCGGCTTCGGCGTGCATCCCGGCCGAGGTGAAGGCCTCGATCGCCGCCCGCCCGGCAGCGGCGGCATCGCGCGGCAGCCCGGCGAGGAGGAGCACCTCTGCGCGGTCGAGGTCGTGGGTGCCGCTGCGCAGACCGCCGAAGGCGTGCATCTCCGCGCGGTCGGCCTCGAGCCGGCGGAGGGCCTCGACCAGGTCGCCGCGGCGTGCGGCGAGGAACCCGAGATTCGATCGCACGCCCGCCGACATCGCCGCGAGCCCGAGTTCGCCGCAGAGTCCCTCCGCGAGCAGCAGGTCGCGCTCGGCCTCGTCGAAGCGGCCGCTGTAGGTGAGCAGGACGCCGCGGTTGCAGTGCATCCGCACGAGGGTGTGGCGGTCGACGGTGGCGGCGGCGAGCCCCTCGGTCTCGGTGTAGGCCTCGAGGGCGTCGTCCGTCCGGCCAAGCCGTTCGAGGAGGAGCGCCCGCTGGAGCCCGAGCCGTGCGGAGTGCGGCGCCAGCGTGTGGGCGGCCGCCGCGTGCCGCAGGGCTTCGCGGGCGTCGCCACGATGCTGGAGTGCCAGCGCGAGGCTCATCTCGGCCTCGGCCACGAGGTCGTTCTGCCCGGCGGCCTGCCCCTCGTCGATCGCGAGTCGTAGGTGGTCGATGCTCGTGCCGGAGTCGTCGAGCTCCAGGGCCGCCATCCCGAGCGCGCGATGGGCGACGGAGGCCGCCGCCGCATCGGGCCGCTCCGCCGTGCGTGCCAGCGCCTCGGTGGCGAGGGTCCGCGCGGTCGCGGGCTCGGCGATGACGAGCAGCCAGGCCTCGTCGGCCAGCGCAGCTGCGCCGCCGACGCCCGGTGATCGCCCCTCGCTCACCCGCCCATCATGGCGCGCGCGAGCGCGTCGGCGCCAAATATCGCTGCACCGGAAAGATGTGTCGCGAATTCATCTGACCCGTCGA
>JAURVW010000582.1 GCA_030655275.1 Solirubrobacteraceae bacterium | reverse complement strand
GGCGCCGCAGCCGGCGCTGGGGCCGCAGCCGGTGGGGTGGAGGCGTGAGCGACCGGTGCGTGGCCGGCCGGGGCCGCCGGCGTGGCAGGCGGGGCCGCGGGTTCATCCTCGTCGCCGATGGCGTACTCGTAGCCGTCGTCCGCGGCGACGAAGCTGCGCGTCGAGGGCTGGGGCGCGGGCGTCGCGGGCGCGGCTGGCACCCTCAGGGCTGGCTCTTCGGAAGGGCCCTCGTCGTCACCTTCGCCCACGTCGTCCCCGTCGGCGGGTAGTCGTCCCTCGGCGCGAAGCCTCGCGCGGTGCTCCTCCGCCGCCTGGGCGACCGCGGCGGCCGCCTCGGGGTCGTCGCGGTGACCGAGCCGGTGCGTGTACCGCGCCTCACGGGCGCCGGGCTCGCGGTCGAGGAGCTCGATGAGGCCGCGCATGCCGAGGCCGTCGAGGGTGGCCGAGAGCTCGTCGAGGCTGCTGAAGGCGTAGAGGCGCTCGGAGCGGGTGCGGATCTCGCCGCGGGTCTGCGGGCCACGTACGAGGAGCACCGAGATCACCGCCAGCTCGTCGTCGGTCGCGGGCAGGCCCTCCTCGGCGGTGTGGCGGTACTTCGTGGTGCGGGAGCCCTGGCCCGCCGCGGCGATCCGCACGAGGCCGTGGCCGTGGAGACCGGTCGCGGCCTCGCGGACCTCGTCGTCGCCGAGCTGCATCACGGGATCGCGGTTCGTCGACTGGTTGCAGGCCAGCCGGAGTGCGTTGAGGGAGAGCGGGTAGCCGTCGGGAGTCGTCCGGCGCTTTTCGATGAGGCAGCCGAGGACGCGCTGCTCGACGGGATCGAGGTCCATGGTCGGAGCGTAACCCGCGCGCAGGAAGGGAGCCGCCGGATACCGATGGTCTGCCGAGTGGATGCTGGTGCGTTGGTGGGGCGCCGGCGGCGATCTACGGTCCGTGCGGCGAGCGAGTCGCGTTCTCCTCGCCGGGGCCGCCCCGTCGAGCCCACCGCACCACGACGAAGAGAGCAGCGAGACCATGGGTTTCCCCAGGCAGATGAAGGACATGAAGCAGACGGTCGAGGCTGCGCCGGGCCTCATCGGCGATGTGCAGGCCCTCGACGCCCAGGCGCAGCAGATGGGCATCGCGCAGCAGGCGGCCGCGCAGGTGCAGGCCGAGCAGACCGCCGCCGCTGCGGCAGCCGCGGGCGTCAGCACGAGCGGTCCGGGCCGGATGGAGCCGATCGCGGGCGTGTCGCTGCAGCAGTTCGCCGTCGTGAGCAAGGGCCTTGCCGCCCACAACTACGACGTGGCGAAGGCGCCGATCGTCGCCGCGCAGCACGGCATCTCCGCGGAGTCGTGGGAGACGGCGCAGGCCGGCTGGAACGGACGTATCACCGCGGACCCCTCCATCGCGCAGGCCTTCAACGCGGCCTACCGCTCCGTCTGACCGTCTTGGGCATCCGCACGGCGCTCTGGGTCCGCGGGATCCCGGTCGCCCGGTTCGAGGGGCCACCGAGATCCGGTCGACGGTCGGTCAGCCGCGGCGGTACGGGTCGATCATCAGGCTGTCGATGCTGACCTTGCCGATGGCGCCCGCGGCGAACTTGCCCCAGAAGCCGACGCCGACGGCGGTCGGGTTGCCGGTCGAGACGAACATGATCTGCACCGAGGCGGTCTTGCCGCCGCCGCTGAGCAACGGGATCTTCGTCGCGAGCGGCGAGATGCTCGAGGCCGCCCACTTGCCCGCGCCCCAGGCCTGGAAGGCCGAAGACGTGAACTTCGCCTCCTTCACCTTGCCGGCGGAGTCGCGGTAGAGCACGACCGCCGCGTAGCCCGCGACGGCGTTGTCGGGCTTGGAGGCGAATCGGAAGTGCGGGTTGGTCTCGTCGACGCAGAACGCGGGCGAGGTGGCCGTCGCCCCCAGCGGCAACGACAGCGACTTGCTGCCGCCGAGCACGCCGAGGCTCTCGTTGCCGGACACGAGCTTTGCGCCGCCCTTGAGCGTCCAGCCGGCGGTCGACTCGAAGTTGCCGCCCGGAGCGACCGAGTAGTCGGCGGTGTCGCCGAACTTCGCGAACGCCTTCGTGGTGGGCTGGGGCACGCAGGCCGTGGTGGCGGTCGCGGCCGAGGCCGCAGATGGCAGGGCGAGGGCGGCGAGCGCGATCGCGGCGGCCGTGCTGATGGATGTGCCGGTGGAAGGCATCCGTTCCTCCTACGAGTGGATCCGAGGGCGGGGTGGTGGGTGAAGCGGACACTAAAGACCACACACGCTGATTGCACCGAAAATCGATCGAATGTTGAGGTGCCGAGGGGAGCGACCTCATCCGGGGCGGCAACCGGCGCGCGGGCCGCGTCGACCGCTCGCCAAGGTGTGACGGGAGCCTGAAATCTGGCGGGTCCACTGCAGACGGGGACCCCCCGAGTCGATATCTTCCTGCGATGCCGTCCCCCCGGTCCTACCTTGCCGTCGCGGCGCTCGTGCTCCTCGCTGCCTTCGACGCGTCGACCGCCGCCGCCGCGCGTCTCGACGTCTCGCGCCGTGTGGACCCGTCCCTCGACGGCTACCTCTTCACGCCACTGGCGAAAACGCCGATCTCCTCGATGTCGGCCGACCAGCGCTGGATCTCGTCGCACGCCTCGCCGCTCGTCGTGCACGACTCCGACCCGCGCGTGAGCCAGTACCTCACCGGCTGGGCGACGAAGCCCAAGCTCGCGGCGTACGTCAACGGCACGGGCGTGCACCCCTCGCACACGGTCGAGATGGAGCAGGCCAAGGACTGGTTCGTCTCCGCAGGCGGCGCGCCGGTGTTCGTCGACGGGTGGCGCACGCTCGACCTCCGCATCCCGGCCGCCCGCAAGTGGTGGCTCTACGGCACCGACGGGAAGGCGACCTGCAACGCCGACATCGACCAGCGCGCTGCGCTCGACCTCTACGCGTGCGGCTACAAGAGCCTCTGGATCGACAACGCCCTCACCACGCCGAAGCAGGGCCTCACGCCCACGCCGGACATCCCCGAGAAGGCCTGGGCCAGCGGCGTGCTCACGCTGCTCTCCCAGCTGCGTCAGCTCAAGCCGAAGAGCACCACCTTCACGATCAACATGCACTGGACCGACACCGACTTCGGCTACTCGACGAAGCCGAAGATCAGGGCGTCGGCACCCGCGATCCGCGCCGGCCGCTACGCCGACCAGGTGATCATCGAGGGCGGCGCGATCGACCGCGGCCTGCACTACGCGCTCGCCGCGAAGCAGCCCTGGTCCTACCGTCGC
>JAURVW010000577.1 GCA_030655275.1 Solirubrobacteraceae bacterium | reverse complement strand
TGCAGTTCCGACGCCGACGCCGGATCCGACTCCCGCTCCGACGGCGGTTCCGACGCCGACGCCGGATCCGACTCCCGCTCCGACCGCAGTTCCGACGCCGACGCCGGATCCGACTCCCGATCCGACCGCAGTTCCGACGCCGACGCCGACGCCGGATCCGACTCCCGCCCCGACAGCAGTCCCGACGCCGACGCCGGATCCGACTCCCGCTCCGACGGCGGTTCCGACGCCGACGCTTGAGCCGACTCCCGCTCCGACGCCGACGCCGGATCCGACTCCTGCGCCGACCGCAGTCCCCACGCCGACGCCGACGCCTGAGCCGACTCCCGCTCCGACCGCAGTCCCCACGCCGACGCCTGAGCCGACGACAGCACCGACGCCGACTCCTGCCCCGACGACAGCACCGACCCCGACGCCGACCCCGACCCCGACCCCGATCGCCTCGGAACAGAGGGTCGCCGGTGAGGCCGACCAGTCCGAGACGGAGGCGCCGGTCAACGCCGCATCCGTCGCAACCGCGGGCGACACGTCAGCGCCGACCGTCACGCCGACGCCCGGCGCCCGTCGCGTCGTCGCCGCCACGCGTCCGCCGGACGGCAAGCCCACGACGCCCGCCTTCGCGCTGGCCTCGTGCGAGTCGTCGGGCATCGCGCTGACGAGCCTGCGCGTCGCCGGTGGCCGGGTGACCGCCTCGGGCGTGTCGCGGTACGCCGAGGGCGTGCCGGTCGTGATCCGCGAAGAGGGCGGCGCCGCCATGGCGACGACCAGCGTCGACGGCGAGGGCGCCTTCGAGGTCTCGTTCCCGCAGGGGCAGCTCAGCGCGAGCGAGGCCGCGACGCGCCTCTACGCCGTCAGCGCCGTCGTGCGCTCACGCGCCCTGCGACTGGCCCGCGGCAACGACCTCACCGACGTGAAGGTCGACGGCAAGCTCATCACGATCACGGGCACGCTCGCCGCGCCCTACCGCTCGGGCAAGGTCGCCTTCAGCGCGCTCGGCGGACGCCGCTTGGCGGGCTGCGACGCCTCCGCCCACCTCATCTCCGCAGCCAAGACGAAGTACGACCCGCAGACCGGTCGCTACACGCTGAAGGTCAAGGCACCCAAGGGCAAGGGCTACGTGATGGTCCGCGTGCGCGCCCGCAGCTCCGAGGGCTCGGCCTACAGCGTGTTCGCCGTCCGGTAGCCATCGGCGCCGCACCGACCAGGCCCTCGGTCGGCGGGCGACGAACCGCGGGCCCTACGGCTGGCTGGCGGCGAACCGCTCAGCCATCGGCGCGCTCGGCGATGCCCGGGTAGGCGAGGATCAGCCCGCTCGCGTCGTAGACGAGCTCGGACTCGAAGTCGAACGCAGGCGCCCGGTAGTGGAACCGCTGGCGGCCTTCCTCGCGGTCGTCGAGGCGACGGTAGTCCTGCTCGAGGCGCTCCACGGCGGCATCCGTCGCGCGGACCCAGGCGGCGGGGCAGTCGAGCTCGTCACCGATCTCCGGCTCGATCCGTCGGACGGGGAAGGCGTTCGTGAGCGAGGAGGACTCCAGGTCGAGGTCGAGGCAGCCGTCGAGCTCCTCGCGGCGCTTGCCGTCGATCTCCCAGACGCCCTCGCCATTGCTCTCGATCAGCGCCTCGCTGAAGCCGGCGGCCGTCCGGCTGGAGACGTGCGCCGAACGGGTGCAGCCGAACTCGTCGAGCTCGATCCGGTAGCGCACGACGAACCCCTCGCCGTCCTCGACGGCGGCGGTGTGGCCCTGCACGATCAGCCCGGAGCCGAGCTGCTGGAAGAAGGCGACCTCGAAGCCGTCGCGCGCGCCGGTGTGGCGCCACGCGGCGTACGGGGGCAGTCCGGTGCGCTCCGCCATGGGTCAGTTCTATCGTCCGAGCCCGGCGGCACCCGGACCTGTCCGGTCCTGACCAGCGACGGATGACCTGGCGCATCGTCGCTGGCCCGCTGTACAAAGCGCGAAAAGCCCGCGGCACGGGGCTTTTCGAGGTCGGTCCCTGACGGTTCGTCACCAACGCGCGGCCGGGCGTGCGCCGGGTGTCGCTTGACGGTCGATCGGCACGGGGCCTAGGTTCGGAAGATGGGAGTCGTGCGTCCGTCGTCCGCCTCCAACCACCCTTCCCACGAGAGAACCCCCATGCCTTTCGCCACCCGTACTCCTCGTCGCGCGTTCGCCCTCGTCGGCGCCGCCGCGATGCTCGCACTCGCCGGCTGCGGCAGCGACGACAACGAGAGCGCCGACTCCGGCAGCGGCGACACCGCCGGGGCGGCCTCGCTCACGGCGCCTGCCGCCATCAAGAGCGCTGGCGAGATCGCCTTCTGCTCCGACATCGCCTACCCGCCGCTCGAGTTCTACGAGGGCACGACCGCCAAGGGCGCCGACATCGACATCGCCACGGAGCTCGCCAAGCGCATGGGCGTCGACGCGGAGTTCGCGAACACCGGCTTCGACGGCATCATCGCCTCGCTCAAGACGAAGAAGTGCGACGCGATCATCTCCTCGCTCACCAACAGTGAGGAGCGCCGCAAGGAGATCGCGTTCGTCGACTACGCCGAGTTCGGCCTCGCGACGATCGTGAAGAAGGGCGAGACGGGGATCACGTCGATCGCCGACCTCGCGGGCAAGGACGTCGCCGTCCAGGTCGGGACCACCACGAAGCAGACGCTCGAGGCCGAGTCCAAGAAGCTGCCGACGCCGATCAAGTCGGTCATCTTCCCGAAGGACACCGACGCCGCCAATGCGCTGCGCGCCGGCAAGGTCGACGCTTGGATCTCCGACGCTCCGCCCGCGGCCGACTTCATCGCGAAGACGCCCGGCCAGTTCGAGCTCGCGCCGCTGCCGCAGATCGACGCGGCCCCGGTCGGCATCGGCCTCCGCCTCGACGACACCGAGCTCAAGACCGCCCTCCAGGAGGGCATCACGGCCATGACGAGCGACGGCTCGCTCCAGAAGATCCTCGACAAGTGGGGCATGGGCGACTCCATGCTCAAGAGCTAGGCGACGGTGCTCGACCCCTCGGTCCTCGGAGCGTTCGACTCCGCGACCTTCTTCGATCGGATCTTCTCCCCGGACTCCGACTTCGCCCGGGCACTGTGGACGACGATCTACATCTCGATCTTCTCGATGCTGGGCGGCCTGCTGCTCGGGTTGATCTCCGCCCTCGCCGGCCAGTCGCGCCTGCTGCCACTGCGGTTCCTCAACGGGATCTACGTGACGGTGGTGCGCGGCACGCCGGTGATCGTGCAGGCGTTCTTCCTGTACTTCGGGGCGAGCCTGCTGCTCGGATTCGACATGTTCCCGCGGGAGACCGATCTCCTCGGGATGCAGGTCAAGGGCGCGGTGCTGGCAGGCATCGCGGCGCTCGCGATCAACGAGGGCGCCTACATGAGCGAGATCATCCGCGCCGGCCTCAAGTCGGTCGACGACGGCCAGCTCGAGTCGGCGATGTCGCTCGGGATGACGCGCGGCCAGGGGATGCGCAAGATCGTGCTGCCGCAGGCGGCGCGGATCATCGTGCCGCCGCTCGGCAACGAGTTCAACAACATGATGAAGACCACCTCGTTGCTGTCGTTCATCGGCATCAACGAGATGTTCCAGGACGCGCAGATCCGCTATTCCAACGACGCGAAGTCGGCGGAGCACCTCGCAGCGGTGGGCGTCTGGTACCTGCTGCTTACGATCGTGTGGAGCCTCACGCAGGCGTACATCGAGCGTCGTCTCGATCCGGCCGGCAAGTCCGACCGCAAGCCGAGCCTCCTCAAGCGACTCACGGGTGGTGGCGACGCCGAACCGGAGAAGCAGACCGTCGAAGCAGGAGGTCACGTATGACCGCGCCATCGGAGGTCGGGCTCGATCTCGGCAAGGGCAAGGGCAAGGGCGAGGCCGGCCTGGTCGCCGGATCCGCGGCCGCGCTGACGGCCCGCGGGGTCTGCAAGAAGTTCGGCAAGGTCGAGGTGCTGAAGGGCATCGACCTCGACGTCGGCGCCGGGGAGGTCGTGTGCCTGATCGGCGCCTCCGGCTCCGGCAAGACCACGTTGCTGCGCTGCCTCAACCAGCTCGAGACGATCGACTCCGGCGTCGTGACGATCGACGGCGTCCCGCTCGGCCAGCGCAAGGGCTCCGACGGCACGCTGCGCCCCTCCAAGCCGAAGGAGGTCGCGGAGATGCGCAAGGACATCGGCTTCGTGTTCCAGCGCTTCAACCTCTGGCCGCAGAAGACGGCCCTCGAGAACGTCGCGCTGTCGCCCGTGCTCGTGCGCGGCGTGGGCAAGGCCGAGGCCGAGGTGCGCGCCCGCGGGCTCCTCACGCGCGTCGGTCTGGCCGACCGCATGGATGCGTACCCGGCGAAGCTCTCGGGTGGTCAGCAGCAGCGCGTGGCGATCGCCCGGGCATTGGCGATGCAGCCGAAGATCATGCTGTTCGACGAGCCGACGAGCGCCCTGGAGCCCGAGACGGTCGGTGAGGTGCTCGCCGTGATGCGCGAACTCGCGGCCGAGGGCATGACGATGATCTGCGTGACCCACGAGATGGGCTTCGCCCGGGAGGTCGCGGACCGCGTCGTGATGATGGACGCGGGCGTCGTGCTCGAGCAGGGCGACCCGAAGACGTTCTTCGCGAACCCGAAGGAGGAGCGCACCCGGCGATTCCTCGCCCGCGTGCTCGACACGGGCTTCGGCGGGCCGGCCGCGCCCGGCGCACCCGCTGGGCCGACGGGCTGATCCGGCGGCGGCCGTAGCGACGCCCATGAGCGATCCGCAGTCTTCGGCGCCGTACCTCGATGCCATCGCGGCCTACGGGTCGCGGGGCACCGGGCGGATGCACGTCCCGGGCCACAAGGGTGGCTCGGGCGCCGACCCGGGTCTGCGGTCGGCGATCGGCGATCGCGCGCTCGTGATGGACGTGCCGGCCGGGATCTACGGCGTCGATCTCGGGGTCGAGGTCACGCCGCACCTGCGCGCCGAGGCGCTTGCCGCCGAGGCCTACGGCGCTCACCAGTCGTGGTTCCTCACGAACGGCGCGACGCAGGGCAACCACGCGCTAACCCTCGCGCTCGCGCCACCCGGCAGCACCGTGGTGGTGCAGCGCAACTCCCACGCCTCCGTCGTCGACGGGCTCGTGCTGAGCGGCGGGTTGCCCGCCTTCGTCGCCCCGGCCTACGACGAGGCGCTCGGCATCGCGCACACCGTCGAACCGCCGACGCTCGCGGCCGCGCTCGCGAGCGCACCCGAGGCGAAGGTCGCGTTCGTGGTCTCGCCGACCTACTTCGGGGTCACGGCCGACATCCCCGGCCTCGCCGAGGTCGCGCACGCTGCGGGGTGCGCGCTCGTCGTCGACCAGTCGTGGGGGCCGCACTTCGGCTTCCACCCGGGAGTGCCGGCCTCCGCGCTGCACCAAGGCGCCGACGCGGTGCTCACGAGCACGCACAAGATGGCCGGGTCGCTCACGCAGTCGGCGATCCTGCACGTCGTCGATCCGAGCCGGGTCGACGTGGCGGCAGTCGACCGGGCCGTACGCATCGTGCGCTCGACATCGCAGTCCTCGTTGCTGCTCGCATCGCTCGACGCGGCTCGTCGCCAGCTCGCCGTGCACGGCGAGGCGCTCCTGGAGCGCACGATGCGGGGCCGCGGCGAACTGCTGCGGCGGATCGACGCCAGCGAGGGCCTCACGGTGCTCGGGCCGACCTTCGAAGGGTCGCCGGGCGTGGCGGACGTGGATCCCCTGAAGGTCGTGATCGACGTGCGCGGCACCGGCGCGACCGGGTACGCCGTCGCCCAGGCCCTCTCGAGCTGGCACGACGTGCACGCCGAACTCGCGACCGATACCACCGTGTTGCTCGTGCTCGGTCCGGCGGAGCGCCCGGACGACCTCGCGATGGTCGGGCTGGCCTTCGAACGGACGGCGACGCGGGTCGCGGCCGAGGCGGCGCGGGTGGCAGAGGCGACGCCAGGCGAGGCGGGTGGGGAGGACCCGGACCCGGATCGCGCCCCGAAGATCGTGGAGCCGCTGCGTGCGCCGATCAGCGAGACCGTCATCCCGCCACGCGACGCGTTCCTCGGGCCCGCCGAGGCGATCCCGCTCGACGACGCCGTCGGCCGCGTCTCGGCCGAGTCGATCGCCGGCTACCCGCCGGGCATCCCGGCGCTGTTGCCCGGCGAGCGCATCACGCCCGCGGTCATCGAACACTTCCGCGCGCTGCTGGCCGCAGGCTCGCGGCTGCACGGCGCCCACGACCCGACGCTGGAGACCATCACCGTCGTGAAGTGAGGGGCCGGTTACGCCTTGGAGGCCGCGAGCAGGGTGTCGACGAGCTCCGGCGCGATCTCGGGGCCGACGGGCTGCTCGAGGAAGATCGCGCGGTAGTAGATCGGGCCGAGGAGGAGGTCGGCGGCCTTGTCGACCGTCGGCGCGGGGCGGCCCCGCTGGTCCTCGCGGTCGAGGATCGCGGCGAGCTGGGCGCGGCGGTCGGCCGCGCAGGCGCAGCCGCTGTCGGGCAGGTTGGTGCCGATCGTCGCGCGGATCACCGAGAGGGTGTCGGGATCGGCGACGTCCTTCGTCACCTGCTCGACCCAGCGCACGAGGTCGCCGCGCAGGGAACCCGTCTCCGGGACCTCGATCTCGCCGCTGATGCGGGACGCGGCGACGTCGGTGAGCAGCTCGCCGACCGAGCCCCACCGGCGGTAGAGCGTGGTCGGATGTACGCCGGCGCGCTGGGCGATCATCGGCAGCGTCAGCGCGTCGCCGGCCTCCTCGACGAGTAGCTCCCGCACCGCGCCGTGCACGTCGGCCCGGATGCGGGCCGACCGGCCGCCGGGGCGGGTGGAGCTCGGCGTTGCAGACATGGTCCCAGTAAAGCAGTGATCACTGCGTCTGACCGCGCCAGCCTAAAGCGAAGATCTTTGCGTCTGCTAGCTTCGCTCTAACGCATCGATCGCTGCGTCAAGGAGCACCATGCCCGCCACCTCGCCTACATTCCACCTCGCCGGCCCGCGCACCCGGTTGTCACGGCCGGTCGCCTTCGCGGCGATCGCGCTGATGTTCGTGGTGTTCCTCGCGGCCTCGAGCGCACCCTCGCCGCTCTACGTGGTCTACCAGGAGGCCTGGGGCTTCTCGGCGACGACGCTCACGGCCGTCTTCGCGGTCTACGTGGTCGGCCTGCTCGGCTCCCTGCTCGTGGTCGGCGCACTGTCCGACCACGTCGGCCGCCGCCCCGTGCTCGGCGCGGCGATCGCCCTCGAGATGGTGGCGCTCGTGCTGTTCGCGGTGGCCGGGGACGTCTACGTGCTCGGCCTGGCCCGCGTGCTGCAGGGCATCGCCACCGGGGCCGCGATGACGACTCTCGGCGCGGCGCTCGTCGACCTCGATCCGCCGCATGCACCTGGCCGCGCGGGCGTGATCAACGGCATCGCTCCGTTGAGCGGCCTGGCGCTCGGCGCCCTCGGAACCGGTGCGCTCGTGCAGATCGGCCCGGCCCCGACCACGCTCGTCTACCTCCTGCTGCTCGGCGGCATGGCGCTGGCGGCGGCCGCCGTCGTCTGGATGCCGGAGACGTCGTCGCTGCGCCCCGGCGCCCGTGCGTCGCTCAGGCCGCGGGTCGGGATCCCGCCGCGTCTGCGCGGCGAGGTCGTCGCGCTCGTGCCGCTGCTCGTCGCCTCCTGGGCGCTCGGCGGGCTCTACCTGTCGCTCGGCCCGTCGGTCGCGTCATCCATCTTCGACGTGCACAGCCACCTGGCCGGGGGCCTCGTGGTCACGATGCTCACGGGCACCGGTGCCGCGACGGCATTCGTCCTGCGCACCCGCCCTCCGGCCCAGGTCTTCACCGCCGCGGGGGTGCTCCTCGCCGCTGGCATGAGCGTGTCGCTGGTCGGCCTGGAGACGGGCGCCATCGAGGCCGCGGCCGTCGGCACCCTGATCGCCGGGATCGGCTTCGGTGCCGCCGCCCTCGGGGCCTTCGGCAGTCTCGCCCGCGTCGCGGCGCCGGAGGAGCGCGGCGAGGTCTTCGCCGTCGCCTACGTGATCTCGTACGTGGCCTTCAGCGTGCCGGCCGTGATCGCCGGTCTCGCGAGTCAGTCGGCGGGTCTGCTCGACACCGCCGCCGCCTACGGCGCCATGGTGATCGCGCTCAGCCTCCTCGCGCTCGTCGCGCAGCGGGCGGTGGCCCAGGGCCGCGAGCGCGAGGAGCGCGCCGCGGCGTGAGCCGAGCCCCGGCTCAGGTCGCAGCGGCTGGTCGGAGGGTCTGATCCAGCGGTCCGATCGGGGAGCCTGACCCGGCTGCGGTGTCGGCGAGCCAAGCGGCGAACCAGGGACGGTTTTCGGGCTTGGCGGCGGAGAAGTGTCCGCAGTTGCACGCGGGGACCACGCGTCGGTGCGCGGCGGCGTGAGCCTTGCGGGCTACTGGCCGAGCGAGATCGCGCCGATGACCTCGCGCCACCAGGAGCGTTCCATGTCGGTCTTGGCGAGTCCGAGGCGACGGGCGGCCGCACGCTGGAGGTCGGAGACCGAGCCGGTGGCCGTGAAGCGGCCGGTGTAGGCGAAGCGGCCGTCGGAGAGGACGACGACGGCGCCGGCCTCGTCGCGACGCGTCCGGATCTGCTCGATGACGGGTGTGCCGCCGACCGTCGAGGGGCGACCGGGATCGCCGTCCTTCTCGAGCCACGGGCCGGTGCTGAAGATGGTGGCCTGGCGGCGGCCGATGGGGCGGGCCACCGGGCGGTCCATCGGACCGTCGC
>JAURVW010000575.1 GCA_030655275.1 Solirubrobacteraceae bacterium | reverse complement strand
CCTCGGCGAGCGCCGCCTTGAGCTTGTCGAGGCCCGCGATCGGTGACGGGTCGACCCCACGCAGGATCGCCAGGTAGATCGACGCGAGATCGCCGAGGAGCGAGAGCGAGAGGAGCCGCTCGATCGGCGTGCCGGCGCGCGGCGGGATCACGACGGTGCGAGCGGCCTGCTCCTCGATGAGCCGGCGGGTGACCGCGATGCGCTGGGCGATCCGCGGGTGTAGATCGGTGTCGTCGAGGAAGACGGCGCTGAACGGCGCGCTGTCGGACGCCAGCTCCCAGCCCATCAGCTCGTTGTGGTCGAGCTCGGGGAGGTGGTGGGAGAACGCGTGGAGCTTGGCGTTCTCGTTGATCTGGCACTTCCAGCGATAGGCGACCGCGCGGGTCGGGCCAGCGCCGTAGAGCAGCGGGATGGTGCCGTGGAGCGCGCGGGCGAGCTCCTTCGGCTCGCTGTCGTCCGGGCCGGATGGACCCCACTCACGCACGAGCTCCTCGAGGTGCGCGGCGGCGACGTCGAGCTCGGTGGTGCGACGCGGCGCGACGCCGGCGAGGGCGGCGACCTCGACGCCGGCCGTGAAGACGTAACCGAGCGCGGCCCGCGGCTGCAGGCCACCCGCGATCGGGATCACGGGCACGCCGTCCTGGCGGGCGAGGGCGCCGAGCTGGCCGCCGGTGGTCGCGACGACGCGTCGGGCGCCGATCACGCCGGCAGCGTCGTAACAGGCGAGGGTCTCCTCGGTGTCGCCGGAGTACGACGTGCACAGCACGGTCGTGTCCTTCGTGGTCCACGAAGGAAGCTCGTAGCCGCGCGCGAGCGTGATGGGGCGGGTCGCCTGGTCACCGATCGCAGCGACGGCAAGCGCGCCGCCGATGCCGGAGCCGCCCATGCCGGCGATCACGAGACCGTCCGGAGATTCCCACGGCGTGAGGCCCGCGGATTCCACCTTCCAGGCGGCGTCGCGGAGCTGGTCGGGGAGCGAGAGCGCGTCAGTGAACATCTCCGACGGGTCGCCGGCGGCGACGGTCTCAGGATCGAGGGCGATCACGTCAGCGGGCTGAGCCATCGTGCGTCTCCAGGTCGGCGGCGATCTTGGTCTCGTGCGGGACGATCGTGCCGGGCGCGACGACGGCGCCAGGGCCGACGACCGCGAGGTGGCCGATCACGGCCTCCGCTCCGACGGTGGCCTCGTGGCCCACGAGCGATCGGTAGAGCTGAGCGCCCTCACCGACCGTCGCGTTGCCCAGGACGACGGAGTCGCGGATGGCGGCGGACGCGCCGATGGTGGCGCCCGTGCCGACGACCGTGTTCGGGCCGACGCGACTGTCCTCGCCGATGGTGGCGCCGGCGGAGACCCAGGCGGGCCCGGTCACCTTGCCGTCGACCGTGGCGGTCGGGTCGACGTAGACCCCGTGCTCGTCGAGCAGCGCATACGTGAGGGTCGGGAGCTTGCCGCTGAGCACGTCGCGGATGCCGTCGAGGTAGCGCTCAGGGGTGCCGAGATCCATGAAGTAGGAACCGCGGTGCGCAAAGCCGTAGAGGCCGTTGCCGACGAGCTGCGGGAAGACCTCGCGCTCGATGGAGACGTTGACGTCCGGGGCGATCAGGTCGACGACCGAGCGGTTCAGCACGTAGCACCCGGCCGAGATGAGGTCGGTGTCGATCTCCTCCGGCTTGGGCTTCTCGACGAAGCCGCGGACGACGTCGTCGTCGCCGAGCCGCACGAGCCCGAACGCCGAGGGATCCTCGACGGAGACAAGGCCGAGCGTGCCGGTCGCACCCGTCGACGTGTGCGCCGCGATCTGCGCCGTGAGGTCGATGTCGGTGAGGACGTCGCCGTTGAGCATGAGGAACTGCTCGTGGAGGTGCTCCTCCGCGAACTTGAGCGCGCCGGCGGTGCCGCGCGGCTCCGGCTCGGTGAGATAGGTCAGGGAGACGCCGTTCACGACGCCCTCACCGAGATGCTCGATCAGCACGTCGGCCTTGAAGCCGCAGCACATGACCGCCTCGGTGATGCCGTGGCCCGCGAGCCAGTCGAGCATGTGGGCCAGGAACGGCCGGTCGACCACCTCGAGGGCGGGCTTGGGGAGCTGGTCGGTCAGCGGGCGCAGGCGCGTGCCCTGCCCCCCGACCAGGATGACCGCCTGGGTGATCATCGGGCTCAGACGGTCTGCGGGGTCTGGGCGGTCTCGGGCTGCGGGGCGAGGCCACGGCCGACGCCCTCGTAGACGAGGCCGGCCGCGGTCGCGGCGGGGCCGTCGAGGAGGTTGCGGCCGTCGATGAAGACCTTGCCGCGCATGACGGCGGCGACGGCGGTGAGGTCGAGGTCCTTGAACTCGGGCCACTCCGTGACCAGGACGACGGCGTCGGCGCCGGCGACGGCGGCCTCCGCGGACTCCACGAGCTCGACGCCCTTGAGCAGCTTGCCGGCCTCCTCGGCCGCGATCGGGTCGTAGCCGACCACGTCGGCGCCGTCGGCGATCAGGCGCGCGGAGAGGACGAGCGAGGAGGCCTCGCGCATGTCGTCGGTCTCCGGCTTGAAGGCCAGGCCGAGCAGCGCGATGCGCTTGCCGACCAGCGAACCCAGGTGCTTCTGGAGCTTCTGGATCACGCGGCGCTTCTGCAGCTCGTTGACCTCGATGACCGCGTTGAGCAGTTGGAAGTGGTAACCGGAGTTGCCCGCCAGCTGCTTGAGCGCGGAGACGTCCTTCGGGAAGCAGGAGCCGCCGAAGCCGATGCCCGCCTTGAGGAACTTCGGACCGATGCGGTCGTCGAGGCCCATGCCCTTGGCGACCTCGACCACGTCGGCGCCGGTCTCCTCGCAAACGTTGGCGATCTCGTTGATGAAGGAGATCTTCGTCGCGAGGAAGGCGTTGGAGGCGAGCTTGACCATCTCGGCCGACTTGATGTCGGTGCGGACGAGCGCGCCACGCGCGTTGCCACCGTTCTCGGCCGACAGCACCGGGCGGTACAGCTCGGTGACGGCGTCGCCGGCCCAGCCGCCCTCGTCGCCGATGACGACGCGGTCGGGATCGAGGAAGTCGGCGATCGCCGTGCCCTCCTTCAGGAACTCCGGGCAGGAGACGTAGCGGAAGCCGCCCTTGCCCTGCTCCTCGAAGATGCGCTTGATGGCCTCGCCGGTTCCGACCGGAACCGTGGACTTCATCACGAGGGCGTGCGTCTCCGACGGCGGCATCGCGCCGACGACGGCATGCACGGCGGAGAGGTCGGCGTCACCCGAGTAGGTCGGCGGCGTGCCGACGGCCACGAAGAGCAGGCGCGCGCGATCGAGGGCCTCGGAGAGCTCGGTCGTGAAGTGCAGACGCGAGCGGTTCTTCTCGACCAGCTCGGCCAGACCGGGCTCGTAGATCGGGATCTCCCCCGCCTTGAGCCGCTCGATCTTGTTCGCGTCGATGTCGACGCAGACGACATCGCTTCCGAGCTCGGCGAACCCGACCGCGGTCACGAGGCCGACGTAGCCCGTGCCAATAACACCAATCGGTTCCCGAACAGACATGGCCGGGGAGCCTACCGAGGAGAAAAGGTGGTCGTCGCCGCGAACGGACGCACCGAGCGGCTTCTCACAGGTCGGTCAGCCCGGAACGCGACGCAGGTTCGACGCGATGTCGAGCATCTGCGCGTTCGAGAGCCGGTTCGAGATGGTGTTCGACACCCAGTAGACCCCACGGGGCGTCTTCCAGGCGATCAGGCGGTACCGGCCGCCGGGCGCGCCGTAGAGCTCGAGCTTCCGTCCGCTGCGCGTGATCGTGCGGTGCTGCTCCGCGAGGATCGGCGGGTTGCGCCACGAGGTGCCCTGCACGCCGTAGTACTGCCCGTTCTCACCGTAGTAGAGCGACAGCCGGAAGGCCGCGTAGCGCTTCTTCGTACGGGAGACGATCTCGTAGGCGCGGACGCCGTCGGTGGTCGTGTAGCCGCCCTCGGCCAGTCGCACGCTCGGGTAGTAGAGCGGGAGGTTGCCGCCGGCGAGCTCGAACGCCGCCTGCGGGAACTCGGGCTTGGAGACCTCGCTCTTGACGTCGATCAGTCCTTTGGCCAGACCGCTCCGCTTCACGGCCTTGCGCGTGGACTTCTTGCGCACCGTCTCCGTCTCGGAGGTGTCGGCGGCGGG
>JAURVW010000573.1 GCA_030655275.1 Solirubrobacteraceae bacterium | reverse complement strand
GACCAGCGGGTTGTGCGCCGTGAACACCATCGGCGTGGTGTTGACGACGCAGGCGCAGACGAGCGTGCAGAGCGCATGCGCCTGCTGTGCGCACAGCAGGCCGGCGATCAGCAGCAACGCGCGCAGCAAGCCTCTCATCGGCACACCACCGTGCCGAGTTCGGGCACCGAGTCGGCATCGGCCGCGAGCACGATCTCGCCGTTGCAATGGCGGCCTTCCCAATCGGCGCGGATCGCGGAGCGCTCGGCCAGGCCGGCGAGGAAAAGGCGGCCATCGAAGCCGACGGGGAAGTCGCGCGCCGCGTCGTCGATGCGCACCCAGCTGCCGGGCGGCACCGGCGTGCCGTCGGCGAGCACGAGGCGCAGGGTGGCGGCGCGCGTGCGCTTGACAGGGAAGCGCACCGACACGCCGCTGCCCATGCCCGGCACGACGGCGACGTGCAGGTCGTCGACCTGCGCATCGAGCGGCAGGTCGGCGCCTTCGACGCTGATGCGGTTGGTGTCGAAGCCGCGCAGGCCGGCGACGAATGCGCGGCCTTTCGAATCGGTGCGCGAGACGAACTGGTTGTCGCGGTTGACGCGAATGCCTTCGTAATCGCCGACCTGCACGACCGCGAAGCTGCCTTCGATGCGGCGGCTCGCGAACACGCCTTCGGGCATCACCGCGAACGCGCCGCTCATGCTGCTGCGAAACGAATCGCCGTTGGCGCTGCGCGCCGCGCCGGCGCCGAACGCCATGCGCTCCGTCTGCCAGGTCACGTCGGCCCCGGTGCGCTCGTAGCTGCCGCGCTCGGCGAGCACCTGGTAGCCGAAGCCCGGGCCGACCGGCGCGGTGCCCTGCAGTTGCACGACGTGCTGTTCGCTGTCGCGCGCTTGTGCGAACGCATCGGCGCGGTCGCGGCTGCGGAAGGTGCTGACGCTCGCGCTCGCATTGCCGCCGAGCGACTGGATCAGGTTGATGCCGATGCTGGTGCCGCTCGAGCTGCCGGTGGTGCGGCTCGCGAACACGCTCAGGTAGCCGAACATGCCGACGCTGCGGCCGTAGTTCGCCGAGATCGAGCGGTAGCGGTCGCCCTGCCAGGTCGATTGCTGCAGCAGGTTGACGCCG
>JAURVW010000571.1 GCA_030655275.1 Solirubrobacteraceae bacterium | reverse complement strand
GCGACGGTGCGCCGCGCCGCGGGCTCGGCTTCGCTCGCGGTCTGCGCCTGCAGCGCCTGGCGCACCACCTCCGCGGTGAACGCCCGGCCGGCGACGGCGGCGATCGCGAGGACCTCGCGCTCGCCCGGCTCGAGGCGGTCGAGCCGGCGCACGATGGTGCGCAGCAGGTCGTCGGTGTCGCGCGCGAGCCGCGTCGCCTCGGCGGCATCGAGGTACCAGCCTTGCGGCCCGTGGCGCAGCGAGCCACGTTCGGCCAGCGCGTAGGTCAGCTCGATCGCGTGCAGCGGATGGCCCTGCGCCTGCGCCGCGACCGCTTCGGCGACGCCGGGCACCTCGCCGCCGAGCATCGAGGCGACGACGGTGCGCACGTCGGCGACCGTCAACGGCGCCAGTTCGATGAAGGCCACCTCGCGCGCCGCGCGAACCTGCTCCAGCCAGCGGTGGATGCGGCTGTCGGGCGCCACCTCTTCGGCGCGCCACGAGAGGATCATCAGCATCGAGCGCGGGTCGAGGCGGCGCGCCAGGTGCAGCACGAACTGCAGGCTGCCGTCGTCCGCCCACTGCAGGTCGTCGAGCACCAGCACCAGCGGCGCATCGGGCGTGCCGAGCGTCGCCAACAGGCTGGCCAGCAGCGTGAAGAGGCGCTGCTGCTGGTGCTCGGGGTCGAGCGGCGCGACGGCGTCGGCATCGCCAAGCAGCGGCCGCAGTTCCGGGACGAGCGCGAGCACCTCGCCGCCCATCGTGCCGACCGCCTCGCGCATCGCCGCCTGCATCGCCGGCGTCAGCGGCTGGCCTGCGAGCGCACGCAGGGCCTCGGCCATCAGGCCGTAGCCTGCGGTCTGGCCGAAGGCGCGGCCGCGGCCCCAGAGCACCGGGCTGCGCGTCCAGCCACGCGCGGCCTCGGCGAGCAGCCGTGTCTTGCCCATGCCCGAGACGCCGGCAACGGCGACGATCCTCAGCCCCTGCGCCGCCGCGCGATAGGCCTCGGCGAGCAACGCGCGCTCGGTGGCGCGGCCGAAGAAGCGCGGCGCGACGAGCTCGGCGTGGCGGTCGTGCGTGCGCAGCGGGAACGCCGCGTCGTCGCCCGTCCGGTGGC
>JAURVW010000570.1 GCA_030655275.1 Solirubrobacteraceae bacterium | reverse complement strand
GCTCGGCGCCCGGCTTGCCGCGGAACATCCGGATATCAACGCGCTCGTCAACAATGCCGGTGTCGGTATCGTCGGGATGATCGACCAGACGAGCGTCGAGGATTTCGAGGACCTGTTCGCCGTTAATTTCTGGGGACCGGTGCGCCTGACCAAGCAGCTTCTGCCGACGCTTCGTGCGGCGGGTCCGGCGCGGATCGTCAATGTCTCGAGCATCCTCGGCATCGTCGCGGCACCGGGGCAGGCGCCTTATGTCGCCTCGAAATTCGCGCTGCGGGGGTTCAGCGAAACGCTCGCGGCGGAGCTCTGGAACTCGGGTGTCGAGGTCTCGACGGTCTATCCCGGGGGGATCGCGACGGGGATCGCGCGCTCGGCCCGGCTCGCATCGGGCGTCGATCCGGTCCAGGCGCGCTCCGATCTCGAAGACTATGCGAAGATCCTCGCGACGAGCCCCGCCGACGCGGCCCGGCAGATCGCCGATGGTGCGGCGCGCGGCCAGGCACGGATCCTGATCGGAAAGGACGCGCGCCGCGCGGACCGGCTGCAACGCCTGGCGCCGGCGCGCTATCCGGCGATTATCCGCCGTCTGATGGGAGCGCGCTAGGCGATCAATAGGGACAGAGCGGATGCTGCGTCGCCGGGAGGCGGTGCAGGTCCGCGCCCGTGAGTAAGGACTTGCCGCTTTCGGTATAGGCAAATTGGACGATCGGGGGGCGAGCCCCCCCGAACGGAAACAGGCCCGCCATCATATGAACGATATGCGCCATGCGTGCCTCGGGTCCGATGCCGACACGTACGGTGTATCCGAGGCGCGAAGGCGCGAGCCCGCGGCGCACCCAGTCGTCGGGGACCGATGGCATCGCGAGCATCTCGCGCAGCAGGCGCCCCGCGTCGGGATCCTGGTGGATCAGCGCCTCCTGCTTGAGCGCGGTCAGGAACATGGCCGCGATATCCTCCCAGTCGTCGAGATGGCGCCGCCATCCCTGCTCGTGGAGCAGCAGCCGCAGCGCGTTGAGATCGGGGGCGTCGGCGAGTGACCCCAGTGCGCGGCGGTGAAGCAGAACCCAGGCCTTGTTGACGAGGCGGATATTGCCGAGCGCGTCGAGCACCGCGGCCGGATGCGGGTCGGTTTGCCGGAGCAGCAGGACGAGCGTGGCATCGTCGGCCAGACCGGCCGACGCGCC
>JAURVW010000567.1 GCA_030655275.1 Solirubrobacteraceae bacterium | reverse complement strand
CAGGTACGCACCGCGCGTGATCTGGGCTGCGCGGTCTGCCACCGCCACTGCCGGCAGAGCGCTGCCCGCGTCATGCATGCGCTGGAACAGGTACACCGCGCCCAGGACCGCAAGGGCGCAGGCCATCAGGGCTGTCAGAATGCGCTTCATTTCGCACTCCCGCATTCGAGCGGCAGGGGCGCAAGGTGCGCGCTTGCCGGCGCATAGGCAGCAGGCACTGGCTGGCTGGCCAGCCATGCAGCCACCGCCGTCACCTCGTCCGGGGTGAGCCGGCTTGCCACCTGCGCCATGCAATCGGGTGCAGCCGCCCGGCGTACGCCGGTGCGCCATGCACCAAACTGCAGATTCAGATAATCGCGTGGCAGCCCAAGCAAACCGGGCGTACCAGGCAGCACGCCGCTCAATTGCTGGCCGTGACAAGCCACGCAGGCAGGGATCTGGCGCGACGGGTCGCCCTGCATGACCAGCTGGCGGCCATGCGCCAGCACCTGGGGCGTGACCTTGACAGGCGCTGGTGCCGGGTATGGCACATGCTGGTCGGCGAACCAGCTTGCCAGGTCATTCAGGTAGGCGTCCGACAGGGGCGCCAGCAGATAGGACATCTGCGCGTGCACACGCCGTCCATCGCGAAACGATAGCAACTGCTGGTACAGATAGGCTTGCGGCTTGCCCGCAATGCGCGGGAACAGGCCATCGCTGCTGGCCTGCCCCTGCTTGCCGTGGCAAGCGACGCAGGCGGCACTGCGCTCGGCCATGCGCGGCGCGGGCAGCTCGGCTGCATTGGCTGCAGCGGCTGCGCTGGCACCGAGCAGGCAGCTAAATAGAAGGCGCTCGAGATACGGGTTCATGATGTTCCATTCGTGATTTGGCCACATCATTCTCGCGCGCCAGCGTGCTCCGGTACAGAATCAGTCGGCACGGATTTTTGCAGATCAGATGAACATCTGATACGCTGTTTTCAAGCAGAACTGCATCTGTTCTTTTCGCAGCGAACAGGCGACAATCTGTTTGCCACTCGCATACAAGGACCCGAAACATGAC
>JAURVW010000456.1 GCA_030655275.1 Solirubrobacteraceae bacterium | reverse complement strand
CTCGCGGCGGCGGTCGTCGGCGTGAGGGGCGCGACGACGACGAGCGGCAGGGCGGCGAGCAGGATCAGGCGACGACGCATGGCACGTCCACGCTCGCAGATCAGGGCCGGCCCGTGTCGCGATTCGACCCCTTGTGCGACGGACCCGTGGCTTCGCCGGCGGGCGGCGTGGCCCTGCAGCTCGTGGTGCAGGCGCGCGACCTTCCACATCAGCGCCGGTCGCTCGCGGTGCGTGATCGGCCGGTGTGGCTGCACGCGGTCGCGGGCGAGCATCTCGACGTTCATCACCGTCCGCTCCGGGCATTCCCAGGTCGCCCACGGCTGTGCGGCGAAGGCCGGGCTCAGGACGATCTGCCGCGCCGTCTCGTACACGGAGGTGCCATGTGCCAGCCGGCGAAGCGCCTGGTCGGTGAGCCAAGCCCAGTAGCGGTCGAGCATCTCGAGCTCGGCGAGACCGCTGAGCGGTCCGTGGCCCGGCACGATCACCCGCGGCCCGAGCTCGCCGATCGCATGCAGCGCGCGGCGCCAACGGTCGATCGTGCCGCTCCACGCATTGGGCGTGACGCCCGTGAAGAGGAGGTCGCCGGCGAACACGACCTCGCTCTCGGGGAGGTGGACGATCGTGTCGCCCGAGGTGTGGGCCGGCCCAAGCCGACGAAGGTCCACCCGGTGCCCGCCGACGTCGAGCGTGAGGCTGCGTTCGAAGGTCTGGTCGGGCGTGCGGAGCGCGATCCCGCGGAAGTCGAACGGTTCCATCATCGACGCGACGTAGTCGCCGAAGCGCCTCGGCCGACCGAACGCGATCCGGCTGAGCAGGCGCGCGCCGAGGGCCGATCGGCGCAGGCCGGCCGGGCGCTCATGGGCGATGTCGGCCGCGGTGGCCCTCGAGGCGACGAGCCGTGCGCCGGGCACGAGCTCGAAGCCGTTCACGTGATCCCCGTCGCCGTGGGTTGCGATGAGCGTGGTGATCGGCTCCGCCGTCCGCTGCCCGACGGCCTCCAGGAGTCGTCGGGTGAGCGCGAGATCCCAGGCCGTGTCGATCAGGGCCGCGGCGCCATCGCCGATGACCAGGCCGGCGTTGGACTCGCTCCAGTCGCCGTTGGGCTGCAGCCACGCGCAGATCCCAGGGGCCACATCGACGAGCCCGGTCCGGAACTTCGCGGGAGCGCCGTGCAGCGCCGTCCCGAGCGCGCCCGTCATCGGACGCCGACCGTGTTCGTCAACGAGCCGACGCCCTCGAGCTCGAGCCGCACACGGTCGCCCGGCTCGAGAAAGCGGTCCAGCTCCAGGCCGCAGCAGCCCGCGAGCGTGCCGAGGGAGATCACCTCGCCGGGTACGAGGCGCTCGTCGGCGGCGATCTCCGCGACGATCTCGTCGAGCGAGAACCGTCCACCCGCGGTGCTGCCCTCACACCACAGGTCGCCGTTCACGTACACGCGCCCGGCGACCCGGTTCCAGCGCGGCAGGAGCTCGTCGGCCGTGACGACCGTGCTGCCCATGCCCGTCGCGAACGACTTCGCCTTCACCACGCCGCTGAACGCGCCCCGCCGCTCGTCGCGCCACTGCAGGTCGCGGGCGCTGAAGTCGTTGATCACCGTGAAGGCGCCGATCACGTCGGCGGCCGAGGGCGGGCCATCGCGGCGGCTGTCCCATGGGCGCGTCACGATCGCGCCGAGCTCGAGCTCGAAGTCGCGGTAGTCGGTGGCGGCCGGAAAGTCCACGATGTCGCCGTCCGCGGCCATCGACATATGGCTTCCGAGGTAGAAGGCCGGCGCCTCGTAGAACCGCGGTGGCGGCTTCAGCGCGGGAAAGGTGCGACGCGTGACGGCTTCGTAGAGACGCACGAACGCGTTCACCGGAGCCGGCATGAAGTGCCGCACCATCGTGCGCGCGCCGGCGACGTAGTGGCTCTCGACCACCATCACGCCGCGCAGCGATCGCGGCGAGAACGGCAACCCGCCGGGCGCCTCGGTCGTCCGGCCGGGCTCGGCTCCGAGCTCCCCCTCCAGGAGATCGATGAGGTCCTTCGGCACCTCGCGGCCGGCCACCACCCACCCGTCGTCGTCGTCCGACCAGCGAACGATCTGGCCCCGCGCGATTCCGAGCTGCATGGGCCGAGCGTAGACTAAAGCGACGTGGATCGCTATTAGTCGATGGCCGTCAGGAGGCGTCGGTGATCGTCCGGTCGACCAGCCGCCCGAGCAGGGCGTCGTCGACCTCCAGACCGGTGATCAGGAGCCGCATCCAGATCGTCGCGTGGATCGGCTCGACCACGTCCCAGCCGGACGACCCCGCCGGCAGCTCGCCGCGAGCGATCGCCCGATCGACGACGGCCTGCGCCACCTCGATCCGGCCAGTCCAGAACGACGTGCGGAGCGCGGTGAGCTGCTCCTCCGGCAACACGAACGCCGCCCGCAGCACCATCACGATCGACGGCTCGCGCAGCATCGCGACGACGGATTCCGCCAGCGCCATGAGGTCCTCGCGGAGGGTCTCGCCGAGTGGGTCGGGCACCATGCCGGCCGTCAGCTCGGTGCCGAGGTCGAGGATCAGTCCGGCTTTGTCGGTCCAGCGGCGATGCACCGTGGAGAGATGGACCCCCGCCCGCTCGGCCACCCGCGGCAACGAGAACAGCGCGTAGCCGTGCTCGGTGAGTTCGTCGACGGCGGCGCCGAGCACCGCGGGCCGCACCCGCGCCGATCGGCCGCCCGTGCGGACGCCCTGGTAGACCTGCCCCTGCGGCTCGGGCTTGCCCGCTGGTCGAGGCTCCGCCATCGGCGTCAGGCGCGGCCGCGGCGCACGAGCAGGCCCGCGATCGCCGTGTAGCCCGCGAGCTGCGCGAGGAGCTGTCCGCCGGACAGCCAGTCCGGATCGGAGGCGACCGCCGCGTCGAGCAGCTCACGCGCCGGGGCAAAGGGCAGCACGGCCGAGACGACGCCCAGCACGTCGGAGGCGGCGCCGCCGATCGACTGCGGCGGGATGAGCGCGATCACCGCGACCGGCACGGCGAGCAGGATGGCGGCGAGCGTCGCGGCCCGGGCATCGCGGAGCACCGCGCCGAGCAGCACGCCGAAGCCGGCGAACGCCAGCCCGCCGAGGGCCGTCGCGGGGAGCCAGAACGGGAGGCCGCTCCACGAGGTGGCACCGAGCGTGGCCAGGCCGGCGAGCAGCAGCAGGCCGGAGAGCGCGGCGACGAGGCCGGCGGCCAGCGCCTTGGCGGTGGCGATCTGCCACGCCCCGCGCCCGCCTCGCAGCAGGCGACGCAGCGTGCCCTCCTCGCGTTCGCCCGCCAGGAGGCCTGCGCCGAGGGTCATGGCGACGAGCATGAGCGACAGCGCCGCGGCGACGCCGACCGCGAAGCCCGAGAGGCTGCGGCCCTCACGCTGGCCAATCGCCGTCTCGCGTACGTCGAGTGGCTTGGCGACCGAGGAGAGGACGTCGTCGGAGAGGTCGAGGTTCTCGCGGGCGAGGCTCGCGAACTTCGCCGCCTGCTCGAGCCCGCTCTTGCGGTTGGCCGGGGCGGTTCGGGCGGCGTCGGCGACGATCACCTCGGCGGCCTTGAGGCCCAGCACGGAGATCTCCTGGCCGAGGATCTCGATCGACCCGCCCTCCCGCAGGATCTGCAGGAAGCCGGTCGCGACGCGCACGATCTCGGCGGCCAGCGCACGCTCGGCGATCCGCAGGCGACTGGCGATGAGCGAGCGCACGAGGGTGCCGTCGAGCGGTCCGCTGGAGCGATAGAGCACCTCGAGCTGCGGGCCCTTGCTCACGCCGCCGGAGGTCAGCGACGAGCGGAGCTTCTCCGCGGCGTCCTCGGGGATCACGAGCGCGCCGTCGATCGTGCCGGCGTCGATCATCCGCACGGCCTCCTGGCGGGTCGCGACGTTGAGCGACTTCACGTCGCCGCCGGCGATGGAGGTGGAGAGGTCGGCGATCGACAGCTTCTGGCCGGCGATCGTGACGTCGCCGCCGTCCTTCGGGAGGAGGTTGACGATCGCGACCTTCGGCGGCTGGGGATCACGCGTGAGCGCGAGGCCGAGGCCGATCGCGATGAGCAGCGGGTAGACGACGATCAGGGCCAGCAGGGCCGGCGACCGCCGCAGGACCCGGAGGTCCTTGCGCAGGAGCGCGCCGATCATGCGCCGGCTCCGTCGGTGGTGCGGGGCGCGGTCGAGGCGGTCGACGACGCGGTCGCCGCTGCGCCGGCAGTCTCGCCTGACGGCTCGCCGCCGACCACGCGGGCAAAGGCGAGGTCGAGGTCGGCGTGGTCGCCGCCACGGGCGCGGAGGTCGTCGGGGGTCCCGGAGAAGACGATCTTCCCGCCCGCGAGCACGATCACGCGGTCGGCGTGCCGCTCGGCCGCGTGGAGTTCGTGGGTGGTGATCACGACGGCGGTGCCGGCGGCCGCGAGGCGGTCGATCAGGGCCCAGAGCTCGAGGCGCTGCGGTGGGTCGAGCGCCGTGTGGGGCTCGTCGAGCAGCACGCACGTGGGGTCGCCGAGGAGGCCGATCGCGAGGCTCACGCGTTGGCGCCACCCGCCGGAGAGACGGTCGAGACGTTGGCCGGCGCGCTGCCGCAGTTCGGCGAAGTCGAGGGCGCGTTCGGCGGCTTCTGCGGCCTCCTGCTTGCCGGGGATCGCGAGGCCGGCGAAGAGCGTGAGGTTCTCGGAGACGGTGAGGCGCTCGTAGAGCGCCGGCCGCTGCGGCACCCAACCGAGCTGCTCGGGGCCGGGGGTCACGCTGCCACCGTCGGCGGGCTGGACGGCCGCGAGCACCTCGAGCAAGGTCGTCTTGCCGGCGCCGTTGGGACCGAGGATCGCGAGGCGCTCGCCGGGGGCCACGTCGAGGTCGACGGCATCGAGGATCACGCGGCCGCCATGTCGACGGACCAGCCCGCGGGCCGCGAGCGCGGAAGCCGTGCTGGCCGCTGGGGTGCGCTCGGTCACAGCGGCCATCGTACGGTGCGCGGCGCAGGGACCGCACCCGTGCCTCGGGCAGGGCGCGCCGTGCAGGGACGCGAGCGACGGTTGCGCAGCCGCTCGCCGACTGCGAACGTGCCTGGGATGCGTTCCCCCCTGTCCCGGGCGCGGCGTCGGTCCGCCGTGCTCTCCCTGCCCCTGCTCGTCTCGGCGGCGACGTTCGGCGTCCTGCCGGTCGCCGCCTCTGCCGACGAGCTGCGCGCGTGCGTGAAGAAGACCACCGGCGACCTGCGCCTCGTGAAGGCCGGCGCGCGGTGCCAGGCCAGCGAACGGATCGTCGTCTGGAACATCGAGGGCGAGGCCGGGAAGAACGGGGCAGCCGGCACACCGGGCACCGCTGGGTCGACGGGGCCCGCGGGTCCGCCCGGCGCGACCGGTCCGGCTGGCCCGGCCGGG
>JAURVW010000550.1 GCA_030655275.1 Solirubrobacteraceae bacterium | reverse complement strand
TCGACGTCGGCCTGGTGGTGCCCGGGTTCAAGGAGCGTCCGGCGGAGAAGCGCCTCAGCTACGCCGCCGACATCACCTACGGCACCAACAACGAGTTCGGGTTCGACTACCTGCGCGACAACATGGCGGCGTCCCTCGCGGACAAGGTCCAGCGCTCGCACTTCTTCGCGATGGTCGACGAGGTCGACAACATCCTCATCGACGAGGCCCGTACCCCGCTGATCATCTCGGGCGCGCCCGAGCAGGCGGCCGAGCTCTACGTCACCTTCGCCAAGCTCGCGCGCACGATGAAGGCCGGCAAGGTCCCGGAGGGCATGGACCCGAAGCAGAAGAAGGAGTTCATCGCCGACTTCGACTACGAGTTCGAGGAGAAGCACAAGACCGTCTCGGTCACCGAGCAGGGCGTCGCCAAGGCCGAGAAGTTCCTCGGGATCGACAACCTCTACTCCGCCGCGAACGGTCACCTCGTCAACCACCTCCAGCAGTCGCTGAAGGCGGAGTCGCTGTACAAGCGCGACGTGGACTACGCCGTCGTCGACGGCGAGGTCGCGATCATCGACGAGTTCACCGGCCGCATCCTCAACGGCCGTCGCTGGTCCGAGGGTCTGCACCAGGCGACCGAGGCGAAGGAGGGCGTCCGCATCCAGGAGGAGAACCAGACGCTCGCCACGATCACGTACCAGAACTACTTCCGCCTCTACGACAAGCTCGCCGGCATGACCGGTACGGCCATGACCGAGGCCACCGAGTTCATGAAGATCTACGAGCTCGCCGTGGTGGAGATCCCGACGAACCGTCCGATGGTCCGCATCGACGGCAACGACCAGATCTTCAAGACGCAGGAAGGCAAGTGGAACGCCGTCGTGGAGGAGGTCATCCGCGCCCACGAGAACGGCCAGCCCGTCCTCGTCGGCACGATCTCCGTCGAGATCTCCGAGCTCCTGGGCCACAAGCTCTCGAAGCGGGGCATCAAGCACACGGTCCTCAACGCCAAGCCCGAGTTTGCCGAGCGCGAAGGTGAGACCGTCGCGGAGGCCGGCCAGATCGGCGCCGTCACGATCGCCACCAACATGGCCGGCCGCGGCGTCGACATCAAGCTCGGCGGCAGCGCCGAGCACCAGCTCGAGCTCGACCTCAAGAAGCGCGGGCTCGAGCCCGGCACCGACGACTACGCCGCGGCGTTCCGCGAGGAACTCCCGAAGTGGGACGAGAAGGTCGCGGCCGATCGCGACACGGTCATGGAGAACGGTGGCCTCGCGATCATCGGCACCGAGCGGCACGAGTCGCGCCGCATCGACAACCAGCTCCGAGGCCGCGCCGGCCGCCAGGGCGACCCGGGCTCCTCGCAGTTCTTCCTTTCCGGCGAGGACGAGCTCGTCCGCCTCTTCTCGGGCGACCGCATCTACAACATCCTCGACCGCCTCGGCGAGACGGACGAGGACGGCAACGAGGTCCCGATCCAGGCCGGCATGCTGAGCAAGCAGATCGAGAAGGCGCAGCGCAAGGTCGAGGAGCAGAACTTCCTCATCCGCAAGCGCGTCCTCGAGTACGACGACGTGATGAACGAGCAGCGTCGTGTGGTCTACAAGCTGCGCAACGCGATCCTCGCGGGCGAGAACGTCTCGGACCGCGCCCGCGACGAACTGCGCGGCGTGATGGCGAAGATCGTCGCCGAGTACACGCCCGGCGACTTCTTCGACGAGTGGGACATCGACGGTCTCTGGACCCGCC
>JAURVW010000547.1 GCA_030655275.1 Solirubrobacteraceae bacterium | reverse complement strand
CTGAAGGAGAAGGACGACAACCTCTCCGGTGAGGACATCCGCGAGGGGCTCACCGCCGTCATCTCGGCGAAGCTGGGCAACCCGCAGTTCGAGGGCCAGACGAAGACCAAGCTCGGCAACCCGGGCATGGAGGGCTTCGTCGCGAACATCGTCAACACGAAGCTCGCCGAGTTCTTCGAGGAGAACCCGCAGGACGCCGGCACCGTCGTCCGCAAGGCGGTCTCCGCGTCGCAGGCTCGCGCCGCGGCCCGCAAGGCCCGCGACCTCACCCGCCGCAAGTCCGCCCTCGAGAACTCGACCCTGCCGGGCAAGCTCGCCGACTGCTCCGTCAAGGATCCGTCCCTGGCCGAGCTGTTCATCGTGGAGGGCGACTCGGCCGGTGGCTCCGCCAAGCAGGGCCGCGACCGCGCGACCCAGGCGATCCTCCCGCTGCGAGGCAAGATCCTCAACGTCGAGAAGGCCCGCATCGACAAGGTCCTCGGCAACCAGGAGATCCAGAACCTGATCACCGCGATCGGGACCGGCGTGCGCGACGAGTTCGACATCACGAAGCTCCGGTACCACAAGATCATCCTCATGACGGACGCCGACGTCGACGGCGCCCACATCCGCACGCTCGCGCTCACGCTGCTGTTCCGCGAGATGCGCGAACTGATCGACGGCGGCTTCGTCTACATCGCCAAGCCGCCGCTCTACCGGCTCAAGCGCGGCAACCAGACCCGCTACATCGAGCGTCAGTCGGAGCTGGAGGAGATCCTCCTCAACGACAAGTGGGAGAAGATCGAGTCGATCGACCGCAACGGCAAGAAGACCACGCTCACCGAGGTCCGCTGGCAGAAGCTCACCCGCCTGCTCAAGCACTACGACGCGTGGGCCAGCCAGCTTCGCGCGGAGTTCGGCCACGAGGCGCTCTCCTTCCTGGAGTCGTCGTCGATGCTCGATGGCGTGATCAAGAACTCGGCCGAGGCCGAGGCGGCGATCGCGAAACTCAGCGAGTCCGGCGCCCCCTTCGACACGAGCGTCGAGGAGACGAACGACACCGAGCTGTGGGTGAAGTCGGTCGAGAAGACCACCGGGCACGCCCGCGTGTTCCGCCTGCGTCGCAGCCTGTTCGACCCCGTCGGCAACGCCAAGACCCCATACCGCCAGCTCGTCGATGCCCGCAAGGGCCTCGCCGATCTCGTCGGTCAGGCGCCGTTCACGGCGAAGATCGACGACCATTCCCAGCCGGCCTCCGGCTACCAGGAGCTTCGCGACGCGGTGCTTCGTCTCGGCCAGCGCGGCGTCACGCTGTCGCGCTTCAAGGGCCTCGGCGAGATGAACGCCGACCAGCTCGCCGACACCACCATGAACCCCGCCTCGCGCACCCTCGCGCAGGTCTCGATCGACGACGCCACGGCAGCCGACGAGATCTTCTCGAAGCTCATGGGCGACCTCGTGGAGCCGCGCCGCGACTTCATCCAAACCTACGGCGGCAACGTCGCCAACCTCGACATCTAGGGAGGAGGCAGACCCATGAGCAGTTCAGACCTCATCGGCGGCGGCAACATCGAGCCGCGCGCCCTCGAAGACGAGATGCACACGGCGTACCTCGACTACGCCATGAGCGTGATCGTCGGGCGCGCCCTCCCGGACGCCCGCGACGGCCTCAAGCCCGTCCACCGCCGCGTCCTCTTCTCGATGAACGAGAACGGTCAGGGCCCGTCCCGCCCGTACTCCAAGTCCGCGGCCATCGTCGGCGACGTGATGGGCAAGTACCACCCGCACGGCGACTCGTCGATCTACGACACCCTCGTCCGGATGGCCCAGCCGCACTCGCTGCGGTACATGCTGATCGACGGCCAGGGCAACTTCGGCTCCATCGACGACGACCCCGCGGCCGCCATGCGGTACACCGAGGCCCGCCTCTCGCGGATCGCCGTCGAGATGCTGCGCGACCTCGACAGCGACACCGTCGACTTCCAGCCCAACTACGACGGTTCCAAGCAGGAGCCGGTCGTGCTGCCGTCCCGCTTCCCGAACATGCTGGTCAACGGCGGCTCGGGTATCGCCGTCGGCATGGCGACCAAGATCCCGCCGCACAACCTGCGCGAGATCACCGCCGGCGTCCTGGCCTTCATCGACAACCCGGACATCACCACCGAGGAGCTCCTCACCCACATCAAGGGTCCGGATTTCCCGACGGCCGGCATCATCCTCGGTCGCCAGGGCATCGCCGATGCCTACGAGACCGGTCGTGGCAAGGTCCGCGTGCGGGCCAAGATGCACGTCGAGGACATCGGCCGTGGCAAGGAGGCGTTGATCGTCACCGAGCTGCCCTTCGAGGTGAAGAAGGGTGGCGACAACGGCGTCATCGTCAAGATCGCCGATCTCGTCCGCGACAAGCGGATCCCCGAGATCAGCAACATCCAGGACGAGTCCGACCGCCGCGGCATGCGCCTGGTGATCGAGCTCAAGCGCGACGTGATCCCGGACGTCGTTCGCAACAAGCTCTACAAGCACACGGCGATGCAGACGACGTTCGGCGTGAACATCGTCGCGCTCGTCGACAACGTCCCGCGCACGCTCTCCCTGAAGGAGTGCCTGCGGGTCTGGGTGGAGCACCAGCGCGAAGTCATCGTGCGCCGCTCCAAGCACGAGCTCGGCGTCCTCGAGCGCCGCGTCCACGTGCTCGAGGGCTTGCTCATCGCCCTCGACCACCTCGACGAGGTGATCCAGGTGATCCGCGCGTCCCGCGACCGTGAGACGGCCCGCGCCGAACTCATGTCGCGCTTCGACCTCTCCGAGGTCCAGTCCTCGGCGATCCTCGACCTGCGTCTCTCGCAGCTCACGGCCCTCGAGGCCGACGCGATCGCCGCCGAGCACAAGGACAAGCGCGAGCGGATCGGCGAGCTGCGCGCGATCCTCGGCGACGAGCGCCGCATCTTCGCGCTCATCAAGGAGGAGCTGCAGGAGATCGCCGACCGCTTCGGCGACGACCGCCGCACGCTGATCACGGACTCCGAGGACGAGATCGACATCGAGGACCTGATCGCCGATCAGCAGATGGTCATCACCATCACGCACACCGGCTACATCAAGTCCCTGCCGCTCGGCACGTACCGTTCGCAGAACCGCGGCGGCCGTGGCGTCACCGGCATGAACATGAAGGACGGCGACTTCATCGAGCACCTCTTCGTGTGCTCGAGCCACGACTTCCTGCTGTTCTTCTCCAACCGCGGCAAGGTGTACCGCAAGAAGGTCTACGAGCTGCCCGAGGCCAGCCGCACGGCCAAGGGCCGCGCGCTGGTCAACATCCTCCCGCTGCGCGAAGGCGAGCGGATCCAGTCCGTGCTCTCCACGCGAGACTTCAAGGAGGGTCCGTTCCTCGTGTTCGCCACGAAGAACGGCATCATCGCCATCAAGATCCGCGAGGACGACGAGCTCATCGCCGTCCGCCGCACCTCCGGCGATGACGACATCCTCATGGTGTCCCGCAAGGGCCAGGCCGTGCGCTTCCACGAGGACGCGACCCGCGCGATGGGCCGCGACACCAGCGGCGTGCGCGGCATGGACGTCTCCAGCAAGGGCGACGCCGTCCTCGCGATGGACGTCGCCAAGGACGACGACGACCTCCTCGTGGTCACCGAGAACGGCTTCGGCAAGCGCTCGTCGATCGACCAGTACCGCAAGACGAACCGCGGCACCAAGGGTGTCGGCACCATCAAGCTCACCGACGCGAAGGGCGCCCTCGCCGGCGCGCTCGTGGTGCGCGAGCACGACGGCCTTGTGTTCATCTCGAAGGAGGGCATGGTGCAGCGCACCGCCGTCCGCGGGATCAACCGTTACGGCCGCCTCTCCCAGGGCGTGAAGGTGATGAACGTCCGCGAGGACGACATCGTCTCGGCCGTCGCCGTGGTGTTCGACTCCGACGACGACGAGGACGGCCCCGGTGCCGACACGCTCGAACTCGCGCTCGAAGGCGAGCTGCCGGGTCAGCCCGGCCAGCCGGAAGGCGCCCCCGCGGACGACGATGGCGATGATGGCGACGATGGCGACGAAGCCAGCCCGGGCACGCAGATCGACGAGTCCGAGATCGACGACCCCGAGGCCGACGACACCCCGACCACCGACGAAGACGTTTCCTGATGACGAACCCGCACGCCCGTCCGGGCGATGAGCCCGACGCCGACGACCCGCTCACGCCCGCCGAGGGCGGATCGCAGTCCGGCACGCAGATCGACGAGTCCGAGATCGACGCTCCGCAGGACGACCAGTCGCCGACCACCGACAACGACGTGACCTGACTCAGGAGATATGGGAGCTGAGAATGAAGCCGGTTTGGGTCGCGAGCGCGGCCCGGGCCGGCTTTGTTCGTTGCGAAACCGGGTTACCCCTGGGGCGCCTGGGGTTTTCTGGATCTCCGTTCCAGGGACGCTCACCTGAGCCTATGCACCGGAACCTGGACGTTCGTACTGGGGTGTCTCACGGACTTCCGTGCCGTCGACGATCGGGGGACAAGTTCTCGTTTCCCCCCCGTTCTTGTTTCTCAGGAAGGCACGGATGCCCCTCCGTAAATCCCACGGTTCGTCCTGGCCCGCATTCGTCGCGGCCATCTCCATAGCGCTCGCACTCCCGGCCTTCGCGACCGCCGACACCGTCTCCGTCACCAGCTCGACCGGCGCGACGACCGTCTCCGGCGCGACCGTCTCCACCGAGGGCGCTGCGGCCGCCACCGTCGCCGCCGCCACCACGACGGCCCCGGCCGACGTCACCACGGGCGCCCTGCTCGCGACGGGCGGCAACGCCGTCGGCGCGCTGGGCCTCGACTCGACCGGCCTCGAGACGAACTTCTGGCAGGCCGGCAAGGACCTCGACTGGAAGGCCGTCGCCTCCGGCGACGACTACGCCTGTGGCATCCAGGTGACCGGCGACCTCTGGTGCTGGGGCGGTAACGCCGCCGGCCAACTCGGCCTCGGCGACGTCGCCATCCGCAAGGTCCCGACCGCCGTCGGCACCGCCAAGACGTGGACCCAGGTCACCGCCGGCGACAACCACACCTGCGCCATCCAGAGCAGCGGCGCCCTGTTCTGCTGGGGCGCGACCTCCTACGGCAAGACCGGCCAGGGCCCCGCGATCACCGCGAGCAACAAGGTCCCGACCGTCGTCGCCGGAGCCTGGAAGGCCGTCTCGGCCGGCATGGACTCCACCTGCGGCATCAAGACCGACGGCACCCTCTGGTGCTGGGGCTACGGCGGCTCCGGCCAGCTCGGCCAGGGCGACGTGCTCGGCCAGAGCGTCCCGAAGATGGTCGGCACGGCCAAGAACTGGAAGGCGATCAGCGTCGGCGGATACCACGCCTGCGGCATCCAGACCACGGGCCAGATGTTCTGCTGGGGCGACAACAACCTCGGCGAGGCGGGCGTCGGCAACCTCCTCATGCAGAAGACGCCGGCACGCGTCGGCACCGCGACCGACTGGTCCTCCGTCACCGCCGCCTTCGACTCCACCTGCGCGATCAAGCTCGGCGGCACCCTCTGGTGCTTCGGCTACAACGGCTCCGGCCAGCTCGGCCTCGGCGACGTCACGAACCGCAACGTCCCCGTCCAGGTCGGCACGGGCTCGACCTGGAAGTCGGTCTCCGCCATCAAGTACGCGACCTGCGCCAAGCAGACCAACCAGACCCTCTGGTGCTGGGGCTACAACGCCACCGGCCAACTCGGTCTCGGCGACACCACCCAGCGCAACGCGCCGGTCCAGGTGACCACCCCGCTGACCGTCGGCACGATCGCCAGCGGCCCGACCTCCGACCACATGATCGTGATCTCCCAGGACACCGCTCCGGTCAACGCCTGCCCGGAGACCCCGGTCTCCCAGGTGTTCGCCAGCATCGGCGACCTCGCCGACTACTCACTGGCCCCGGCCGGCGACTTCGAGAGCCCGCTCGACGGCTGGACCCTGAAGAACGCGAAGGTGATCTCGGGCAACGAGTCGCTCGGCTTCCTCTCCGGCAGCAAGTCGCTCGCCCTCGGCGGCACCGGTACCGGCACGGTCGCCCCGTCCGCGACCACCCCGGAGTTCTGCATCAACGCCGACCACCCGACGTTCCGCTACCTCGTGAAGACGAACAGCACCTCGACGGGCTACCTCTACACCACGCTGAAGTTCCGCCCGAAGAACAACCCGACCTACGTCGTGTCGATCTCCTCGCTCACGGATGCCAGCAAGAAGGGCGACTGGCGCGTCGCGGAGCCGACCCCGCTGGCCACGAAGGTCGCGGCCTCGCTCCTCAAGAAGGGCGGCAGCGTCTCCGTGCAGTTCAGCACCTCGGCAGCCACGTCCACCAACGGCGGCATCCAGCTCGACAACGTTCTCATCGATCCCTACCGCCGCGGGTGATCTGAGCGGATCTCGCTTGCATCTTCCGTCCCCGCGAAGCGCTCGTGTACCGAGTACTAAACGCACTCCGCGGGAACGGAACCTGCGGCGCGATCTCTCGCTCAGATCACCCGCGGTCTGAGTTGAATCGGATGGATCGATAACCCCTTGGGGGAGCTTCAGGGGGCGCCGCGAGGCGCCCCTTGTCGTTGGGGTGACCCGAACTGCCCCGAACGGCGGGGGAGACGGGGCGTAGGTTCGGCTGATGAGCACTGGATACGCACGCGCGAACGTGGCCGACGTCAAGGACGTCGCCCCGGACTACGGCCTCGGCGACGTCGGCGAGTGCCGCCCGCTCACGCCGGCGGTCGGAGGCGAAGGGATCGGGGCGACGTACTACACCCTCGCATCGGGGACCCGCCACGGCTTCGGGCATTCGCACGAGAAGGCCGAGGAGATGTACATGGTGCTGGCCGGTTCGGGCCGCGCGAAGCTCGACGACGAGATCATCGACCTCGCACAGCACGACGTGCTGCGGTGCGCGCCGCCGGTGATGCGCGAGTTCGAGGGCGGGCCGGAGGGCATGACGCTGCTCGCCTTCGGACACCGGATCAAGGACGACGGCGACCTGCAGAAGGACTTCTGGCCCCAGGAGGACACGCCGGCGTCCTGACCGCGCCCCAGCCGCGTCGAGGCCCGGGTGCAAAGACAGGGGCGCCTTATGTCGACGAGCGTCGAACAACTTGGCGCACTCGCACCGGCGCGGGTCGGCCTTCGCCTGCGACGCTGCGCGGGTCCCAGATCCCCCGGCGCCACCCGAATCGCCGGCAACGTCACCCACGGAGCACCACCCATGGCGTCCCTCTCTGCGCTTCCCGCGCCCCGGCCCGTCCTCGCCGACCTCATCCCGGGCGCTCGCGTCCGCGACGCGGCTCTCGTCCTCACCGGCGCGCTGCTCATGTCGGGCCTGGCCCAGGTCGCGATCGACGTGCCGCCGTCGCCGGTGCCGATCACCGGCCAGACCCTCGGCGTCGGCCTCATCGGCGCGACCCTCGGTCTGCGCCGCGGCCTGCTCGCGATCCTCCTCTACACGGTGATGGGCCTGTTCCTGCCGGTGTACTCAGAGGGCGCACACGGCTGGGACGTCATCTACTCCGCCCGCGGCGGCTACCTGGTCGGTTTCATCTTCGCGACGGCACTCGTCGGCTTCCTCGCCGAGCGCGGAGCCTCTCGCAAGGTCGTGAGCGTGTTCGGCGCGTTCGTCGTGGCGCAGCTCGTGGTGTTCGCGTTCGGCCTCATCGGCCTCAAGCTGGCCGTCGGCAACGACTGGGCCTGGACGGTCCAGAACGGCTTCGTGATCTTCATCTTCGGTGGCATCGTGAAGGCCGTCATCGGCGCGCTCGTGCTCCCCGGCGCCTGGCGTGCCGTGCGCGGTCTCGACCACAAGAACTAGCTCCGGCGCCGGTCCAACGGACCGGAATCCCAGCGCTGGCGGGCGTTCTCCCTGAGAGAGGGCGGCGCCAGCGCACGCTCGTTCATTTCTTCCTGCTCGGAGCCGGTTCAGGCGGACGAGGGACACTGCCGCCTCCCGTCGGTCCTGGCTTTGGACAACGGGCCAGACATCCGTTCGCGCCAGCTGTCCAGATGGGCCTTGGATCCGTCCGAAGCCCGGCTATTCTGGCCTTACCAGAGAAGGGAGGTGATCCGAATCTACGAGTGTTCTTATGGGACCCTGGAGGTACCCGGATCGTCGGCCCTGCTAACGCAGGTCTGACATTCAAAACAACCAACCGACGTACCCGCGATGGTCGGTGCCGCAGGTGGTCCCGGCGGCCGAGATCAGCTGATCATCGTGTTGCGTTAGCACTAGATACGGGCGTCCCTCGGGGGGCGCCCGTAGTGCTTTCCGGGGCCGGTTCTGGTGGCCGCGCCGACGACGTGGGCGGCCCTCGTTGGTCGGTGTCGGTGCGCTGGTTGCGGGGTTGGCGGGCTTGGGTGTCGAGGTTGGCTGCGGTGCCGGCGGGCCTCGGTGGAGCCGCCATGTCGGGTCGGCGGCGCTGCTCGGGCCGGGGGAGCTTCGGGCATCCACACGGATTCCTCCCGTTCGGGCGGGTTACATGTCCCCGTCTCCTTCTCCTGGTCCGGGTGCGGAGACAACGACACCGATCCCGCCGGTTTGGGCGGGTCTCGTGTCGACGCCTCGTCGCGGCAGCCCGATCGACGAGACCGTGACACCGAATCGACCGTTTGAGGTTGATCTCACGTCAACGTCAGCGGCGGCGACGAGGCCCGCGCTGACCCAACCCAATCGACGCCGGCGATTCGGCTCACTGCTGCTCGGGAGCCCATCGCGCTGTGCAGGTTGTGGACGTCCAGACATCGACAACCTGCGCAGCGCCTCGGCGCGCCCTCGAGGGCAGCCGCCAGGCCCGCCGACCCCAAACTCGCCCCGGATCAGTTGAGCTCCGAGAAAGCCCTGGCCACCGTGAGTCGCTCGAGCACCTCGGTCAGTTGCGTGCCTTTGGCCGCCGACACGTGCACGGCGATGATGCGCTCCGGCGCGACGAGTAGATACTCGCCCGTCGGCTGCTTGAGCTGGATGAGGCTCTTGGCCTGTCGCGCGTTCGTGAGCTGTCGGACGATGTCCCCGTCCTCCCAGCACACGAGCACCTGGGTCGCGAGACCCTCCACCTCGAGTGCCACGAGTTCTTCCTGTTTCGACATCGCCGCCTACCTTCGTCCTTGATCTGGTTGGACGTTCCATGGTCGCGCCTCTGAGCGACGCCGTGGGGACAAAGACGGTCAACCTCGACCGCTGTACGACAGGTCAGGACCCCAGGTTCCTGTCTTTCACGGTCCCCGATGACGCGGGATCGCGCGTGCGGCGTGCTCCGCGACCGAATCATCGACCGGCCGAGGCCAGTGGGCGGCACCTCGCGCCCCCGCGATGGGGCGCGCCGTCGACGCTACGCCGCGGCAGCGAGGGAGTCGTCGGACGCCTCGCCGGCGACGCGATCCCCGTCGCGCTCGGACCGTCGCACGATCACCCGCAGCCAGGGCTCCCAGAGCACGGGGGTGCGAGGCGCGGCGACGTGGATGAACACGTCGGGGTGCGGGGCGCGAGGTGCGTTGCGCGGGTGCATGCCGGCGACGTTCGGAAGCATGTCGCCCTTGCGTCGATTGCACGGCGCGCAGCAGGCAACCACGTTGTCCCACGTGGAACCGCCGCCCTTGGCGCGCGGAATGACGTGGTCGACGGTGAGGTCCGACTTCGCATCGCAGTACTGGCACGCCCACCCGTCGCGGGCGAAGATCGCGCGCCGGGTGATCCGGCGGGTGGCCGTGTGGCGCGGCACGGGCGCGTAGCGCTTGAGGCGGATCACCTCGGGCCGCGGCATCTCCTCGGTGGCCGAATGCAGCGAGGTGCCGGTGCGATCCTCGATCAGCTCGGCGCGCTCCTTCAGCAGGAGGACGGCGGCACGGCGGACCGTGCAGACGTTGATGGGCTCATACGTCGCGTTGAGCACCAGTACCTGACCGCCGACACCGGCGTCCGCTCCGTTACCTCGGTACTTGGAGGTAGCGGAGCCCATTGGGCCTGGTGGGGTGGCTGGGGCCGATGGGCGAGGCACGACCTCGAGTCTATGCCCCGCGTCAAACGGAACCGTGACCGTGGCGTTACCGAACGCCCGGATGAAGGTCCACCGCCGCGGGACGGTCTGGCAGCGGTCGCTCCGAAGGTCGGGGCCCCAGTCCGCGGCGACCTCCCGCCTGCTGGCGACCCGCTTTCGGGGCTGCCCGTGGGCCTCAGCTGTGGGCGACCGGCTGCCCCGCGACGGGGTAGCTGCCGAGGATGCGCACGTCGGTGGCGTGGTGGCGCAGCCCCTCGATCGCGTCGGCGGGATCCGGGTCGGTCGCGGAGCCCTCCATGTCGATGAAGAACCGATAGTGGCCGAGGTGGCCGCGCAGCGGGCGCGACTCGATCTTCGACAGGTTCACGCGGCGGAACGCGAACTCGCTCAGGCAACGCACGAGCCAGCCCGGGGAGCCGTCGCCCTGCCCCTGGAACACGACGCTCGTCTTCATCGGACGGTCGCTGCCCGCGTCGTCGGCGCGCCGCTGGCGAGCCGGCTCTCCGCCGACGGCGCCTTCCGCGACGGGGTCCGTCGCCTCGACGACCCCGCCGTCCGTGACCGCGACCGTCTCCACGAGGCCGATGCGGGCGCTGCGGTCCACCGGGGCCCCGCGCCGCTCGACGAGCACGAAGCGCGTCACGTTGACCTGCTCGGAGATGTCGTCGCGCAGGATCGTCGCGCCGTAGAGCTCAGCCGCCCGGCGCGAGCCGATCGCCGCCCACGGCTCCGTCGACTCCGTCACGATCTGGACGGACTTCGACGTCGACGAGGTCGGCACGATGCCCGCGTTCGGCAGGTGCTCGGCAAGGAAGCGACGGGTCTGCGCGATGCCCTGGGGATGCGAGTAGACCTGCTCGATCGACGCGAGGTCGAGGCCGGCCCGGGCCACGAGCAGCTGCTCGATGGGAAGGTCGAGCTCGGCGGTGATCACGAGGTCCTCGTGATCGACGAGCGTGTCGAGGGTGGCGCCGACGGACCCCTCGGTGGAGTTCTCGATCGGCACGACGGCCGCGTCGAGCTGGAAGGGCTCCTTGAGCACGAAGTCGTCGGTGACGCTCTGGATCAGGTTGATGATCGAGGCGACCGGCACGAGTTCCCCGGCCCAGCTGCTCGCCAGCCGCTGCGCCGCAGCCTCCGAGAAGGTGCCGTTCGGGCCGAGGAATCCGACGACGGGGGCGGTCATCCGCCCATCGCGACGCGCAGCGCCTCGGTCTCCTCGGGCGAGAGTTCGAGCTCGCCCACGCCCTCGCGGACGCCCTTCGCGTACATCCGGGCCTGGTCGCGGTGCACGATCGACGACAGGATCACGCCGGTGCGCTTGGCGTCGAGCAGGGCGATCGAGGTCGACTGGCGACCCGACATCTCGTTGTAGGCGTCGTAGCGCACGAGGCCGGAGTGGCTGATGGCACCGTCGAGCCGACCCTCGGCCACGCCGAGTCGCTGCTGCGTCTGCTCGGTGGTCGCCTTGAGGTACGCGGCCATCTTCTGGACCTGGTCGGTCATGGTCTGCGCGTGCAGGACGAGGTCGTCGGTGCCGTGCTCACCGAGCACCGCGGACTGCGCCCGCTGGAGGCGGCTCAGGCGCCGCTGCAGCGAGGTCGCCCAGCCGAGCGCGATGAGGCCGAGCAAGAGGCCTGCGCCACCGACGCCGAGGGCGATCTGGTCGACCTGCTCCATGCGGGAAAGCTATCGCCTCAGCGGCCGGGCGCGAGGGCCGGGCGGGGCGTCACTTGGCGAAGATGACGCTGTAGGTCTTCTTGTTGTTGGTCGTGTTGTCCTCGCCGTCGACCTTCTTGACCTCGGCGGTGATGCGCACGGAGTCGCTCACCTCCTTGGTGATGTTGATCGGCACGGGAGTCTTGGTGCCCGTGGCGGAGAGCGCGACCTTCTGCGTCTGGTTGAAGATCGTGGCGCCGCCGTTCTGCGCGGTGCCGGTGACGGCGACGGTGACGTTCTCCTCGTCGTTCTCGCCCTGGTTCTCGATCGTCACGACGATGCTCGTGCCGCTCGGGTTCGAGACGCGGGTGACGCCCGTGTCCGACAGCGGGGTCTTGTTGATCGACACGCCGAAGAGGCCGTGGCCATGGGTGCCCGGAGCGAGTTCCTTGCTGGAGTCCGCCGGGGCATCCTCGGGTGCGACGCCGCCGATGCGGTTCGCGACCGTCGAGGTGTTGGTCCACGTCGCGTCGCCGAGCGAGATGCTCGCCGTGACGCCGTCGCTGGATCGGTCGTAGTCCTGGAACTTCTGCTTGATGAACGGTGTGACGCGGGCCTGCCAGAGCACGTCGGAGGCCAGGAGCGCCGTCATCTGACCGGCGATCCGCGTGGTCGCGAGCTCCTGTTCGGTCGCGCTCGTGCCGCGGGCCTTGCCGATCAGGTCGGCGATGCGGGCGACCGCGGTGGAGCGCAGGCTCAGGGCCGTGGCGAGGTTCTGCGTGGTGGCCTCGAGACCGCCGGGCGTCGACAGATCGCGGGCACGATCGGTGAAGCGGGCGCCGTCGGCAGCGAGATCGTTGAGGCGCTGGCGCTGCTCGAGCGCGTCGGCGTTGTCGGCGTTCGTGAGGACGGCGAGCGCCTGATTCACGTTCTGCGTGGACTCCTCGCCGAGCCGCGTGACGGCCTCGCTGTAGTCCTTGAGCCCGTTCACCCGGCTGCTGTTGACGCAGCTGTTGAGCAGGAGCGCGACGGCGAACAGGATCAGCAGCGCACCGAGACCGGCCACGATGCGGCGGGTCATGATGTCCTGCTGGGGCGTGCGGGGACCCCGCGGCGGGCGCGTCGGGGGCGGCGGCCCAGGGGAGCGCCGCTGCTGCGTTGGCGGGTCGTCGTCGAAGAAGGCCACTAGGTGCGGGTCCGTACGGAGGCAGAACCCAGGGCGGAGTATGAAGGTCCCGTCCCTGGAAAGTGCGAAGGGGCTTCACCGGCGACGTCGAATCTCCTGCAACGGGGCCAGCCGGATGGGGCACCGCCGCAGGTCGCCGCCGGGCTGCCCGCTCCTCAGACCGTACCGGCGAGCGACCCGAGAGAGATCCAGCAGACTCACCCCATGCGCCCGCCCGACGACGAGAATCCGTGGCCGCGGGGCGGCGCACTGTTGCTCGGCCGGTACGAGCCCCTCGGCGTGATCGGGCGTGGCGGGATGGGCGTGGTCTCCCGAGCGAGGGACGTGCGCACCGGCGAACTCGTCGCGGTCAAGCGTGTGCGAGCTGAAGGGGCCCGCGCCGAACGCGAGGCGCTCACCTCGGCGCGGCTGCAGCACCCCGCGATCGTCCGGCTGCTCGAGGCCGAGGCGACGGACCAGGGCTGGATCATCGTGTCGGAGCTCGTCGAGGGCGCCGATCTGCGGGCCGTGCTCCGCGCCGGCGAGGTGCCGGAGCTCGACATTGCCCGCTTTGCCGGCTCGATCGTCCGCGGCCTCGCGCATGCCCACCAGCACGGCGTGGTGCACCGCGACGTGAAGCCGGCGAACATCCTCTGCCCGTCGGATCCGCGCCGCTCGGGCGCGTGGGCGAAGCTCACCGACTTCGGGGTCGCCGCGCTGGCGGGAGCGGAGACGCTCACTGCCGTGGGCGACGTGGTCGGGACAATGGCCTACATGGCGCCCGAGCAGGCCCGCGGCGACCGCGCCGGGGCGCCGGCCGACGTGTTCGCGCTCGCCGTCGTGGTCTACGAGGCGCTCGCCGGCGTGAACCCGCGCCGCGGCTCGACCGCCGCCGAGA
>JAURVW010000546.1 GCA_030655275.1 Solirubrobacteraceae bacterium | reverse complement strand
CGGCGTCGAGCCCCGTCACCTTGCCCGGGGTGGAGTTGTCGACGATCGCCGCGTGCACCTGCGCCGGGGTTGCCGACGGGTTCTCGCCGAGGTACAGCGCGGTCGCGCCGGCCACCTGCGGCGAGGCCATCGACGTTCCGGTCGCCGACACCGAAGCGGTGTCACCGGTGAACCACGACGACACGATGTCGGAGCCGGGAGCCCACACGTCGAGGCAGCTGCCCCAGCTGCTCGTGGTGGCCTTGCCATCGGTGCGCGTCGTGTTTCCGACCGTGATCGTCTCGGGGACGAGCTGCGGGCTGTACCGGCAGGCGTTGTCGTTGCTGTTGCCGGCGGCCGACACCCAGGTGATCCCCTTCGCGACGACGTTCTTGACGGCGGCGTCGATCGAGGGGATCGAGCATGCGGTGCGGCATCCCACGCTGTAGTTGACCGTCGCCGGCTTCTGAGCGTTCTCGGCGACCCACTCGATGCCCGAGAGCAGGGTCGTGCTCAGCGCGCTGCCTCTGCAGTCGAGCACGCGTACCGGGTACACCGTGGCCTTCTTGGCGATGCCGTAGGTTGTCCCGACCGCCGTTCCGGCGACGTGCGTGCCGTGTCCGTTGCAGTCGCTGGCGTCCCCGCCGGGCGTCTGCGCGTCGAAGCCCGGGCGCAGGCGGCCGGCGAACTCCGAGTGGGTGAGGCGGATGCCGGTGTCGACGATGTACACGTTGACGCCCGCGCCCGCGGAGTCGGGGTATGTGAAGCTGCGGTCCAGTGGCAGATCGCGCTGGTCGACGCGATCCGTGCCCCAGCTGGGCGGATTCGTCTGCTCGCCGATCGCGTACACGCGCTGCGCCTGCTCGACGTGGTCGACCCTGGCATCGGCGGCGATCGCGAGGGCCTGGTCCTCGCTGAGTTTGGCCGAGTATCCGTCGATCACGGTGTTGAAGACGTCGAGGACCTCGCCGCCCACCGCGTCGGAAAGGGCGGACGCGATGTCGTCGGCGGCGCCGATGCCCGCCTGCGGCTTGAGGACGACGAGGTATTCGCCTTCGACCGCCGCCGCGGAGCCGGCACCGACGATCTCCGGAGCATCCGGGGAATCGGTCGTCGCTCCGGCGAACGACGGTGTCAGGGCGAGCGTGAGACAGGTGAGGACCGCCGCCGTCGCGGCGAGTCCTCTCGGCGCGACTCTGCGCCTGGGTGTGTCAGTGAACAAGGGGTGTTCCTCTCTCTGGGGTGAGAGGGCGTCGCGGTGACGCCCCTCGCTGACGGGAGGGTCAGCGAGCGGTCCGCCCTGGCAAGCGGACACGTTCGGGGTCGGTGCCGCGCGCGGGAGCGACGCGGGCAACCGAGGGCGCTTCGTCAGAAGCGACGGCGCGCTCCGACAAGCACGATCAGGTCCGGTGGCGGACCGTGGTCGGGCCGACAGGATGGTCGATTCTTCCTTCATGTCGGGAACGCCGCTGGGGTGGCGTTCCGATGCTGGTCAGGGAGGTGAGCGCTTCGCGACTGAACCTAAGGGGGTCGCTCAGACAGCGTCAACCCCACCATTTGGGGGGTGCGCTGAGCCGAAAGTCAGCCCTGAAGACGAAGGCCGTCGCGAGATCCCCGGAATTTCAAGGGTCTGAGCGCGATCTCAGACCACGACAGGCATCCCGCATTGATGGACTGCAACCAATATATTCCGTGGAGGG
>JAURVW010000542.1 GCA_030655275.1 Solirubrobacteraceae bacterium | reverse complement strand
GACCTTCGGGCTCGCCGAGCTCGGCTGACCCCGGCCCCGCCGGCCCGCCGGCCCCGGCCGACCGGCCCGCCCGTGCCCCGCCCGGCCCCACCCGCCCAAGTGGACTGGACTGTCCCTGGACGGGGTCCGCACCGTCCATCGCCCGAACGACGGGCGATTCTCGGGACGCGGCCGAGCAGGCATGCCAAATCCAATCCGAGTCCTGTCGAGAGCCAGCACCCGCCGGCCGATGGTTGAACCAGTTCCGCTCCGATGCCCCGCGCGTCGCCAACCACCTTCTGCTCTCCGCATGCTCGCACCCTCCTCTCGCCCGCTCCGCTCCCTGATCGTCGCCACGGCGCTCGCCGCCGCGACCGCCACGGCGGCCGCCGCCCCGGCCTCGGCCGCGGCCTCGTCGACCCACGGCACGAAGGCGGCAACGGCCACCAAGGCCAAGTCGAAGGCCAAGAAGGGCAAGAAGGTGAAGCGGCCGGTGGTCGGCAAGGCCGACCTCGTCGCCCGCAACCTGAGCCTCGACTTCCTCTCCGACGGCTTTTCGATCGAGGCGTTCGTCGCCAACACCGGCAAGGGCCGCGCCGGCAAGAGCGACGTGAGCGTCGTGCTGTCGTCCGACGAGCTCTTCGACGCGGGCGACGACGTCCTCGCGGAGGTCCCGATGAACGGGCAGGCCGGCGGCACCGAGCGTCGCGTGCAGACCGAGGTCGAGGTGCCGGAGGAGCTGCCGGACGGCGATCTCTACCTGCTCATCTGCGCCGACGGCAACGGTGACGTCATCGAGCTCAAGGAGTCCAACAACTGCGTCTCGCAGCTCGTCGCGTCCGACTCGGTCGGCGAGGACGGCTCGGAGGACGGCGACGACGGCGAGGGCAGCGACCAGGCCGCCATCGACGACGCCGACGACGGCCAGACCGTCTAGAGGACCGTCTCGGCGTCGTACGTCTGACCGGCGGCCCGCAGGCGGTCGGTCAGCACGTTGCCCATCGCGGTCGCCGGGGTGAGCACGCCGGCGGCGTCCGGCAGCGCGTCGCCGTCGAGCGCCAGGGAGAGCCCGGCCTCGCCGAGCATCACGGCCGTCGCCTTGTAGCCCGGGTCGCCCGAGGCCTTCACCTTCACGCGGACCTTCTTGCCGCTGGAGGTCCCCGCCGTGATCGTGACCTTGAAGTAGCCCTTGTCGCGAGCCTTCTCGCTCGGGCCCTCGCCCGGCTTGGGCAGCACGCGGTCCAGCAGCTTGCGCGTGGGCGAGAAGCTCATGCCGCCCATCAGGCCGCCGAGCGCGCCGACCACCACGCCGGCCGTCACGGCGCCGGCCGGGCCGCTGCCCGCACGCATGTACTCCTGGTACTTGAACCTGCGCCCGTAGGCGTGCCCACGAAGCGCATTGGAGCGGCGCACCACGCGGGTGTTCACCTGGCTCATCACGAACGGGGCCAGCCAGGCGCCGGAGTCCGGGTCCTTGCTGACGCCCTTCGGGTCGGGCTGCTTTCCGACGTCCGGCTCGGACTCGCGGTCGTCGGTGAGCGAGTACGGACTGAAGATCGTCTTGGCGTGGGACTTGTCGGCGGCGACCTGCTCGAGCTGCGCGCGCATCGAGTCGATCGTGCCGCCACTGATGCCACCCGACATCGACACGACGAAGGTGACGTCCTCCAGGGTGCCGGCGCCGATCTCCTGGGCGTACTCGTAGGCGGTGAGGACGCCGAGGTCGGATGGGATCGAGTCGAAGCCACAGGTGTGCACGATCCGCGCGCCCGTCTCCTTGGCGCGGGCATTCGCGGCGTCGATCGACTGGCGCATGAAGAGCACCTCGCCGGTGAGGTCGGCGTAGTGGGTGCCGGCGTCGGCGCAGGCCTTCACGAGCGGCAGCCCGTAGCGCTGGTAGGGGCCGACGGTGGTGACGACGACGGTCGTCGACGCGGCGAGCTTCGCGAGCGCCGCGTCGTCCTGGCTGTCGGCGATCACGATCGGCCAGTCCCTGGCGACGGCCGGCAGCTCGGAGCGCACGGCCTCGAGCTTCGCCTTCGACCGGCCACCCAGGGCGATCTTCGTGCCGGGCGGGGCGCTCTCGGCGAGGTACTTCGCCGTGAGCTTTCCGACGAAGCCGGAGGCGCCGTAGAGCACGAGGTCGTGGGTGCGCGAGGGAGCGGGCGTCGCCATGGGCTCACCCTAGCTCCGCCTCAGCGGGCTGCGCGGGAGTCGCTCAGTCGCGCGGGTCGACGAGCACGCCGCCGGCGAGCACGAACACGACGCCCGCGATCGAGCAGGGCTTGCCGAACTCGTCGAACGTCACGCGACCGCGGGCCCCGAGCTTGCGCGCCGGGCGACCCTGGGCCGCGAGCACCCGGAACTCGATGAAGAAGGTGGGCGTGTCCTGGTCGAACGCGCGTCGCACGTCGCGGAGCCAGGCGCCGCGGTCGTCGGGGTGCACGTGGTCGGCGAAGCCCTCCACGCCGTCGGCGGGGAACGGTCCGTCCGGGCCCGCCAGGAGCTTGGCGAAGGTGGCGTCGCTCGTGAGCGAGCGGTGCTCGAGGTCGAAGGAGAAGCGCGCCATCTCACCGGCCTCGAGCGCGGCGCTGAGCTGCGATTCGCGCTGCTGCAGCGCACTACGCAGCCCGTGGGCCTCGTGGATGTCGAGGGCCGCGCCGTACCAGCGCGTCACCTGCCCCTCGTCGCCGAGGACGGGGGTGATGCGGAGATCGAACCAGCGGTAGGCGTCGTCGTACTGGCGCACCCGATATTCGCAGTGCACCGGGTCGCCGGAGGCGAGCGCAGCCGTCCACAGGTCGCCGAGGCCGGGACGGTCCTGCGGGTGCACGGCGTCGATCCAGTTCCAACCGTGGTGCTGGCCGGGGGCCGCGCCCGTGTAGTCGAGCCAGCGACGGTTGAGGAAGTCGCACTCGCCGGCGGCGTCCGTGCTCCACGCCATGAGCGGCAACGACTCGGCGAAGTCGTGGAAGCGGCGCTCGCTCGCGCGCAGGGCGAGCTCGACCTGCAGACGCTCGGTGGTGTCCTCGGCCTCGAGCACGAAGTACTCGACGGTCTCGGCATCGGTGCCGAGGACCGGGGAGAGGACGGCGTCGGCCGAGCGGGTTTCACCGCGCGGGCCCGTGTAGACGTCCTCGTAGCTGACGGGGTAGCGGGCGTCGCGGGCCTCGGCGAGGCGAGCGTCCCAGGTGCCGACCCACTGCGGGTCGGAGGAGAACGACGGCGTCGCGCCGATGTGGCGGCCGAGGAAGTCCTCGCGGCTGAGTCCGCGTCGCACCGGAGCCGCGTTGATCTCGACCACGATCCCGCCCGTGTCGAGCACGGCCATGAACTGGAACCGCTGCTCGAACACCTGGCGGTAGATGGCGGCCTGCGAGGCCTCGGCGCCGGCTCTGGGGGACTGCTTCATGGCGGGATGTGCCTGCTCGGTGCGAGGCCCGGCCACTCTAGTCAGGCTGGCTGGGTTGCGGGAGAGCTTGTCCCCCGCACCAGGAGATCGACCGCCCGACCGTCCAGCGGGATTACGCTGGCCATATGGCTGGCGACCTCGACGCGTACCGGAAGAAGCGGTCCTTCGACGTCACGCCCGAGCCCGATGGCGGCGCCGAAGCCGGCTCCGAGGGCGAGGGCGCGCCGCAATTCGTGATCCACGAGCACCACGCCACGCGGCTGCACTGGGACCTGCGCCTCGAGCACGACGGCGTCCTGGCTTCGTGGGCGGTGCCGAACGGCATCCCGCAGGACCCCAAGCAGAACCGCAAGGCGGTGCACGTGGAGGACCACCCGCTCTCGTACATCGACTTCGAGGGCACGATCCCGGCCGGGTCCTACGGCGCGGGCCGCATCGCGATCTGGGACGCGGGCACGTTCACCCTGGAGAAGTGGCGAGAGGACGAGGTGATCCTCGTGTTCCACGGCGAGCGGCTGCGGGGGAAGTACGCGCTGTTCCAGGCGGGCAAGAGCGACAAGGACTGGCTCCTGCACCGCATGGATCCGCCGGTCGACCTGGAGGCGGAGCCGATCCCGCTGGCGACGGCGCCGATGCTGGCCACCCCGGGGGCCATCCCACGCAACGAGGACGAGTGGGCCTTCGAGGTGAAGTGGGACGGCGTGCGCGCGATCGCCCGCTCGGAGCCGGGCCGACTGCACCTCTTCTCGCGCAGCGGGCGGGACATCACCGGGTCCTATCCCGAGGTCGGCCACCTCAATCGCGCGCTGTCGTCGCACTCGGCGGTGCTCGACGGCGAGCTCATCGCCTTCGACGAGGATGGAAAGCAGAGCTTCCAGGCCGTCCAGCAGCGGATCCACGTGACGGGCGCCGCGGCGATCCGGCGCCTCAGCCAGGACACGCCGGCGACGTTCATGATCTTCGACCTCCTCTGGCTCGACGGCCACTCGCTCACCGAGCTGCCATACGAGCAGCGCCGCTCGCTGCTGGAGCAGCTCGAGCTCGCCGGGCCGAACTGGCAGGTACCCGCGTCGCACGTGGGGGCCGGGACGGCGCTGCTGCAGGCGACCCGCGAGCAGGGCCTGGAGGGCGTGATCGCCAAACGACTCGGGTCCGGCTACGAGTCGGGGGCGCGCTCGGCGATGTGGCGGAAGATCAAGAACACGCGCCGCCAGGAGGTCGTGATCGGCGGCTTCACGCCTGGAAAGGGTGGCCGCGACCAGAGCTTCGGCGCGCTGCAGCTCGGCGTGTTCGACGAGGACGGAGCGCTTCGGTTCGCCGGTGGGGTCGGCAGCGGGTTCACGATGGCGGTCCTCGGCGACGTGCGCGCGCGCCTGCGCGAGCACGAGGCCGAGGAGAGCCCGTTCGAGGGTCGCCAGCCACCGAAGGAGACGCGTTTCGTCGAGCCCGTGCTCGTGTGCGAGGTGGAGTTCGCGGAGTGGTCGCGCGACGGCAGCCTCAGACACGCCGTGTTCCAGGGGTTGCGTGAGGACACCGACGCCCGCGACGTGCGCCGCGAGCGTGTCGTGGATCCGGAATCGGTGGACGCGGCCGATGGGGGCGACGAGACCGGGCCACCCGAGAAGACCGGTGAGGCCGGTCGGGCTGGAGCGACCGGCGAGGACCCGGGTTCCGACGAGATTTCTGCCGGGAGCGATGAGAATGCGTCGCGCGGAGAGTCTGAGAATCAGCGGGCCAGCTCAGAATCCCGTGCCGACCCCCGGATTGACACGCCGATGCCGACCAAGACTCACCCTGAACTCGAGACTGAGACTGTCGTGGTCGACGGCACGTCGGTCGTCGCGTTCGGCCGCAACGTGAAGGTGACCAATCTCGACAAGGTCCTCTACCCCGCGACGGGCACCACGAAGCGCGAGGTCATCGAGTACTACGCGGCGATCGCCGGGATCCTCGTCCCGCATCTCGCCGGACGGCCGGTGACGCTGAAGCGCTACCCGGACGGTGTCGACGGCCCGTCGTTCTTCGAGAAGAACGCCAACCGGTACCGCCCGGACTGGGTCGCGACGGTGCCGATGGAGACGAGCAGCGGCAAGACGATGGACTTCGTCGACGTGTCGGAGGCGGCGACGCTCCTGTGGACCGCCAACCTCGCCGGGATCGAGCTCCACCCCTCGCTCTCGAGGAGCCCGCGGTCCGAGCAGCCGACGATGCTCGTGTTCGATCTCGATCCCGGCCCGGGCACGACCGTCGTGGAATGCTGCACCGTCGGCCTGGAGATCCGCGACCTGCTGGCGCAGCTCGAGCTGGACTGCTGGGCGAAAACGTCCGGTTCCAAGGGCCTGCAGCTCTACGCTCCGCTCAACGTGGACGTGACCTACGAAGACACCAAACCGTTCGCGCACGCGGTCGCGTCGCTCTTGGAGAGCCGGCATCCCGAGCTCGTCGTCTCGCAGATGAAGAAGTCGCTGCGCGATGGCAAGGTGCTCATCGACTGGAGCCAGAACGACCAGAACAAGACGACGGTGTCGGTCTACTCGCTGCGTGCGCGCGAGACGCCGACGGTGTCGACGCCCGTCACCTGGGACGAGGTCGAGGCGTGCGCGGCGTCCGGCGACCCGGAGACGCTCCGGTTCTCGAAGGACGACGTGCTCGAGCGGGTCGGCCGACTCGGCGACCTCTTCGCGCCGCTGCTGACCGTGCAGCAGACGCTGCCCAAGCTCGGAGGCTGACCATGGCGGCGCGATCGATCTGGAACGGCACCCTCACCTTCGGGACGGTCGCGATCCCGATCAAGCTCTTCTCGGCGACCGAGAACCGCGTGATCTCCTTCAAGGAGGTGCGCGAGAGCGACGGCTCCCGGATCTCCCACAAGCGCGTGGGCGCGGAGACCGGCGAGGAGATCGCCTACGGCGACATCGACAAGGGCTATGACACCGGCAACGGCGTGCTCGTGCTCACGAAGGAGGAGATCGCGGCGGCCGACGGCCCGCGGCCCAAGGTCGTCGACATCGAGCTGTTCGTGAAGGGCGAGGACATCGACCCGGTCTTCTACGACAAGGCCTACCACGTGGGTGCGAACAAGGGCGGCGAACACGCCTATCGCGTGCTGCTCGCAGCGCTCGAGAAGAGCGGACGCGTTGGGATCGGGCGATTCGTGATGCGCTCGCGTGAGCAGCTCATCGCGCTGCGGCCGATCCAGGGTGCGCTCGGCCTGCAGACGATGCGGTTCGCCGACGAGCTCGTCGACCCGGACGACCTCGAGCTGCCGGAGATGAAGAAGAAGCCCGGCGAGAAGGAGGTCAAGATGGCCGGCGCGCTCGTCCAGATGCTCGAGGCCGAGTGGGAACCCGAGGAGCACCACGACACCTATCGCACGGCCGTGATGGACCTGATCGAGGCGAAGTCGCAGGGCAAGGAGCTCACGGTCGCCAAGGAGAAGGAGTCCTCCGGCGATGACCTGATGGCGGCGCTCGAGGCGAGCCTCGCGGCGGTCCGCGATGCCGACTCCGCGGGGGCGGCGAAGACGAAGGGCGGCGGGACCGAGCCGACCGACGAGGCCGTCGCCAAGACCGCCGCGAAGAAGAAGACCTCGGGGGCGCCGTCGCGGACGTCGGCCGCCAAGGCGAAGGGCACGTCGACGCCGAAGCGCGCGCCCACGAAGAAGCCGACCGGCCCGTCGAAGGCCAAAGCCAAGAAGGACGAGGACGCCTGATGCCGCCAGGACGCTCGATGTGGACCGGCTCGTTGAGCTTCGGTCTGGTGAACGTGCCGGTGCAGGTCGTCGGCGCCACGCGCGACAACGACGTGCGCTTCCACATGGTGCACAGCCCCGACGAGGGTGGGACGCCGGAGCGCGTGCAGATGCAGCGGGTCGCCGAGGACGGCAAACAGGTGCCGTGGTCGAAGATCGGCAAGGGCTGGGAGCTCGAGGACGGCTCGATCCTGGTGCTGACGCAGAAGGATCTCGATGCGGCGGCGCCGGAGAAGACGCGCACGATCGACATCGAGCAGTTCGTCTCCCTGGAGTCGATCGACCCGATCATGTTCGACCACCCGTACTGGCTGCTGCCGGCGGGTGAGGGCGACGGGGCGATTCGCGCGTACACGCTGTTGCTGGAGGTGATGCGGGAGGCCGGGCAGGTGGGGATCGGTCGCATCGTGCTGCGCAACAAGGAGCAGCTCGTGGCGCTGCGCGAGCAGAACGGTCTGCTGTCGCTCACGACGATGAAGTTCGCGGAGGACATCCGCGATCCCCAGAACACGGGCGCCATCCCCGGCGGCGAGAAGTCCGAGCCGAGTGCGGCCGAGATCAAGGACGCCGTCGCGCTCATCGAGGAGATGACCGATGAGTGGAAGCCCGAGACCTACGAGGACCGCCACCGCTCCCGCCTCCTCGCCCTCATCGAGGAGAAGCGCAAGGACGGCACGGTCAAGATCCCCGAGACGGAGCCCGAGCCCAAGCCCCAGAAGGCCCCGGCCGACCTCATGGCCGCCCTCGAGGAGTCGCTCGCCAAGGCGCGCGGCGGCAAGAAGCCGCGCACGAAGGCGCGGGAGAAGAGCGAGGCGTAGCCTCGCCCCGCGGCCCGAACTGACCACCTTCGCCCCTGGCGAACCGTGCCGCGGCCGCATAGCCTCGCCGGGCATGGACGAGATCGCTCCCGGAAT